>CBAAAA010000012.1:0-22667 GCA_964658695.1 uncultured Solirubrobacteraceae bacterium
TGGTGAGCTGAAGCCCGCCCGACTTCGGCTCGGCGTTCAGGAGCTTCTGGCGCAATCGCACCACATGCGCGTCCACGGTTCGGGTGTTGGGAAACGACTCGTAACCCCAGACCGAATTAAGAATCATGTCGCGCGAAAGAGCGCGATCGGGATTTTGCAAGAAGTAGGTTAACAGGTTATATTCGGCGGGCGTGACTTTGACTTCGCGCTGGCCGCGCATGACAACGCGCCGGTCGGTATGGACCTCCACATCGCCGAACCGTGTGACGATCATCTCGGGATCGGTGCTGCGTCGTAGGACGGCACGTATGCGGGCAAGCAGTTCACGGGTTCCAAACGGCTTCACCATGTAATCGTCTGCTCCGATCTCGAGCAACAAGACTTTATCCACCTCGTCTTCAATGGCGCTCAGCACGATGATGGGAGTGACCACCCGGTTGGCCCGCAACTGCTTACAAAGATCAACACCGCTCATACCCGGCAGCCGCAAATCCACCAGCAGAAGATTAGGTTTGAGGGAAAGCGCTTTGGCGAAACCGGAATTGCCGTCCTCCGCCTGCAGTGGCAAAAACTGTTCGCGCTCCAGGAGGATGCTCACGGTCTCGCGCAATTCGGTGTCGTCGTCGATGATGAGTATTTTCTGATTCGCCATGCTGCGCTGGTCCCAATTCATTCTTGCGCGAATTCGAACTACGATCCGAGGAGCCAAGACAGCGTTTACAAGAAATTTACATGGTCGCAACCTTTGGGCCTTCGGGTAAGTTCAAACTCCAATCCAGGAGAGATTATGCCCTTACGAGGAACCTTCATTTTCGTCGCTTTACTTGCGGCTGGCGCGGACGCCGCCATGGCAGATCCAGCGACTACGTATACTCAGACAAACCTGGTTTCCGACCTGCCGGGGGTGGCGGCACATCAGGATCCAGGCTTGGTGAACCCCTGGGGAATCGCCGCCGGACCTACAAGTCCATTCTGGGTGGCAGACAATGGCTCCGGGCTGTCTACTTTGTATAACGGCTCGGGAACGCCCATTCCGCTCGTCGTCACCATTCCCGGACCCTCTGGCGCCACTGGAAGCCCAACGGGCATTGTCTTCAACTCCGGTGTCGCGAGCGGCAATTTCGGTAGCGCGCCGTTCCTGTTTGGGACAGAATCAGGAACGATTGTGTCCTGGACCGGAGGAACTTCCAGCAGCGTAGCGGCCACCGGGGCCTCTGGATCCAGCTACAAGGGCATCGGTCTGAATACGAGCGGCACACTGCTCTACGCTGCAAACTTTGGTCTGGGCCGAATTGACGTATTTGATTCCAAGTTCCAGCCGGCTACCGTGTCCGGCGGGTTTATCGACCCGAGTCTGCCATCCGGCTACTCACCTTTTAATGTTCAAAACCTGGATGGCAATCTATTTGTGACCTTTGCCAAGAAGGGATCCGGTATCGATGAGGTGGACGGCGCCGGGCTGGGATTCGTGGATGAGTTCAGCGCTGCCGGCGTTTTCGAGAAGCGAATCGGATCACAGGGTCCGCTAAATGCCCCCTGGGGTTTGGCGATTGCTCCAACCAGCGGTTTTGGCGTTTTGTCTGGTGATCTGCTGGTCGGCAACTTTGGCAATGGCGAGATTGACGCCTATTCACTCTCGACAGATAAGTTCGCGGGAACACTCGATGCGAAAGACGGAGATCCGCTCTCCATCGCAGGATTGTGGGGCCTAAGCTTCGGAAATGGGGCGCAAGGTCAAGGTCTGGACACGCTCTACTTTGCCGCCGGAATTCCAGGCAGCGGAACGGTTGAGGACCACGGCCTGTATGGCGCGATTGATCCAACTGCACCGGAACCCGCCTCCGTCGGCTTGTTGTTGTTGGGAGCTGTGGGCCTGGGAGGAATCATCCGGCGCAAGCGGGTGTCACGACCCAGCTAAGTGAATGGTAGGGACGGGCAGATTCGAACTGCCGACCTGCCGCTTAGGAGGCGGCCGCTCTATCCATCTGAGCTACGTCCCCGTTCCTTCCCAAGTCTACCAGCGGCGAAGCCCCTTGTGCCCGATGTCGGTCCGGTAGTGCATCCCCTCAAAGCGCACTTTCCCGACAGCGCGGTAGGTGGCTTGAATCGCCGCTGGTAGTGTCTCTGCACCCGCGGTGACGCCCAGAACGCGTCCTCCGCTCACCAGCAGATCAGCGTCGGCACGCTTTGTACCGGCCTGGAAAACGGTTGCTCCAGTAGCTTCCGCCTCTTCTAGACCGGCAATGTGCGCTCCGGTTTGCGGCTGATCGGGATAACCCCCAGCCGCCAAGACTACACAGACAGACGGCTTAGGAGCGGCGTCGCCGATCGCGGAGGGGTCGCCCATCAGGAACTCAGCAAGATCTCCTTCGAAACTGTACATCAGGCTTTGTGTCTCCGGGTCGCCCAGCCGAACGTTAAATTCCAGGACTTTGGGTCCATCCGTCGTCATCATCAGGCCGGCATAGAGAAATCCGGTGAACGGCGCACCTTCCGCCTTCATCCGGTGGATGGCAGGCAACATGACGCGATCCATCACTTCGCCACTCTGTTGCGCAGTAAGAATCCGGCCGTCAAGATAGGCGCCCATTCCTCCTGTATTTGGCCCGCGATCCGCGTCCAAAGCGCGTTTATGGTCTTGTGTAGCGGGGAACGGAAGCACCGCATCGCCGGTACTCAGACCAATGAAGCTAACCTCTTCGCCGGACAGGAACTCCTCTATTACCAGGGTGGGCCCTAGTCTCTGGATGGCTTCCGCGGCCTGTTGCTCCGTCTCCGCGATTACCACTCCTTTCCCAGCGGCTAAGCCGTCCGTCTTAATTACGACCGGGAAGGGAAATTGCCGGAGTGCGAGAAGTGCTTCCGCAGCGCCATTTACCTGCAGTGACCGTGCGGTAGGGATGCCAGCCCGGGAGAAGAACTCCTTCGCGAATATTTTGGAGCCTTCCAGCCTGGCTGCGGCCTGTGTCGGCCCCACAATCCGTAATCCTGCGGATCGAAACAGGTTGACGACTCCGGCCACCAGCGGTGCTTCTGGACCCACCAGTGTCAGATCGACCCCTTCCGCCCGGGCAAGATCTACAAATCCCGTCATTGCCGCAGGGGCAGGCACACACCTAGCGATTTGCGCTATCCCAGGGTTTCCAGGGCTGGCGATCACTTCCGTCACGCTTGGTGATTTCGCCAGCCTCCAAGCCAGCGCATGCTCGCGCCCGCCTCCGCCAATGACAAGGATCTTCAAACAGTGACTTCCCCAGTAGAATGAAAGAGCAGGTCTTCATTTTAAGTCCTCCTCTTCCATGCAAAAGAAATATGACGTTGTGGTAGTCGGCGCGGGTCACGCTGGCTGTGAAGCCGCTCGCGCCTGTGCCCGCCTCGGCCTGAACACCGCCATGGTGACCATGAACCTCGATCTGATCGCGCAAATGTCTTGCAATCCGGCGGTTGGCGGCATCGCTAAGGGGCATCTGGTTCGCGAAATCGACGCTCTTGGTGGTGTCATGGGAGAGCTTACGGACGCAGTCGGAATCCAGTTCCGGCTTCTGAATACCAGCCGGGGGCCCGCCGTCTGGTCTCCCAGGGCGCAGTGCGACAAGAAGCAGTACCGGGTCAAAATGCGCGATTGGCTGGAAAACGAGCCCAATCTCCGCATCTTGCAGGCCGAGGTGGGTGAGCTGTTGTTTACCGCGGAGCGCGCCATTCAGGGCGTCCGCCTGAAAGATGGGCGGGATCTTTTGACGGAAGCAGTGGTGGTCACTACCGGAACGTTCCTGAATGGGCTGGCGCATGTGGGCGAAAACAAGTACGCCTGCGGTCGCAACGGCGAGGCTCCGTCAAACACTTTGGGCGCACAGTTGCGCACGTTGGGGCTCCCCTGGACGCGTCTGAAAACGGGTACTCCGCCGCGTTTGGACGGCCGGACGATCGACTGGGCGCAGTTAGAGAGACAGCCGGGTGATGCTGTTCCGACCCCGTTCTCGTTCATGACCGACCGCATAGAACGGGATCAGATCTGCTGCCATCTCGCCTACACTACCGACGAGACGCATCGGGTTCTCAGCGAGAGCATTGCCCGCTCACCGCTCTATAGCGGTCAGATCGAAGGGGTAGGACCACGTTACTGCCCGTCCATAGAGGATAAGGTGGTCAAGTTCCCGGATAGGCGCAGACATCAGATTTTTCTGGAGCCAGAAGGGCTTGACACTCATGAAGTCTACGTGAATGGGATGTCTACCAGCATGCCGATTGACGTGCAGGCGGCTATGGTTGCGTCTGTTCCGGGCTTGGAGCAGGCGGAGATGATCCGGCCCGGCTATGCGATCGAATACGACGCCCTTGATCCGCGAGAACTCCGGAACACCCTGGAGGTAAAGAGCATTCCAGGCCTGTTTCTCGCCGGTCAGATTAACGGCACTTCCGGCTATGAGGAAGCGGCCTGCCAGGGGCTAATTGCTGGCCTGAACGCTGCCGCCCGGATTAAGGGTCGTGTGGGTATCAGCATTGCCAGGAACCTGGGCTACACGGGAATTCTGGTGGATGACCTGATCAGCAAGGGTGCGGACGAGCCCTATCGCATGTTCACCTCGCGTGCCGAGTTCCGGCTTCACCTTCGGATCGACAATGCCGACGAGCGCCTGACGCCTTTGGGTCGGGAGATGGGGTTGGTGGAAGATGCACGCTGGGCGAAGTACGAAACGAAGTTTCTGCATAAGGCGCAGCTGATGGCGCTCCTCGAGAAGACCCGGCTTACGGCAGTGGCAGATCTGGTTGGCCTTGCGGCGGGAAATGACAATCCGTTCTTGTCGGTTTGGATAAAGCGGCCCGAAGCGCGCCTGGCTCCTCTGGAGCGTTGGATCTCCACCACACTCGGATACCCGGTAAGTCGCGGCGCTCTCACTACCGTCGAAACGGAGACCAAGTACGCCGGGTACATCAGCCAGCAAGAGCGCCAGATCCAGCGCTTGGGTGAGTCTGAGACTCGGACCATTCCCGAAACGTTCAGTTACGACACAATCCCGGGGCTGTCAAATGAAGCGCGGCAGAAGTTGTCGCGTGTTCGGCCAGCGACATTGGGGCAGGCGAAGCGGATTCCCGGCGTCACTCCGGCAGCAATTGCTGTCCTGGATATTTATCTCAACCTGGGGGCTGCGGCGCTCGCCTGACTGGATCAGATCTGGCGTGACATGTTCCACGTGAAACATTCTCCTCCATCTCCCACGGAAACTCCCGATCTACCTTAAAACGTTCCAGGCCAGTGTTCCACGTGGAACATGCTAGGATCGTCGAATAACCCTCCCCTGGGATTGAAGGAATTTTTGGCCCGCGTCATTTCGATTGCTAATCAAAAAGGCGGCGTAGGTAAGACAACGACCGCGATAAACCTTGCGGCAGCCCTCGCCGCCTCTGAATTTCAGGTACTGCTGGTCGATTCTGATCCTCAAGGCAACTCCACCACGGGCTTGGGAATCGAGAAAACCCCCGACCGTAATACCCTCTACCAAGTTCTTCTTCGCGAGGTCTCGATCCAGGATTCCATCCTTCCCACTAACTCGGAAGGGCTGTTTATCCTTCCGACAGATCAGAATCTCGTGGCCACCAACCTCGACCTTGTGGATGCGGAAGAACGCGAAGTACGCATGAAAACGGCCCTTGACGAGGTCGCCAATCGTTTTCAGTACGTCATCATCGATTGCCCGCCCGCGCTCGATCTCCTTACGTTGAACGCCCTGGTTGCCTCGAACGCCGTCCTGATTCCCATTCAGTGTGAATTCTTTGCCCTGGAAGGCGTTTCTCAGTTGATGGACACGGTGGATCGAGTGAAGGAGACCTTCAATCCGGAGCTGCGGATCGAGGGGGTCCTGCTCACGATGTACGATGACCGGACCAATTTAACCCGGCAGGTAGAGGCGGACCTGCGCGAATTCTTCGGCGAAGAAGTCTTCAAGACCGTCGTCCCGCGGACCATTCGCTTGGCGGAGGCGCCGAGCTTCGGTAAGTCCATCCTTGCCTACGACCCCAGATCCCGTGGCGCCGAGGCCTATATCCAACTCGCAAAGGAAATTCTGGCCCATGAACAAAGAGCTAAATCAGAGTCAGCGCAAAGTGCTCGGTAAGGGCCTGTCCGCACTACTGCCGCCGAAAGGTAGTCCCCGGCAGGAAGCATCCCGGCCAAATGCCGTGCCGCCTCCGAAGGCCGTCGAACTCCCGGAGAATTTCGAAAGTTTCCAAAGCATCCCGCTGTCGCAGATTTCTCCAAATGAGTCGCAGCCGAGAACGAGTTGGGATGCCGAGCGTCTGGATGAGCTTGCTCAATCAATCCGCTCCAATGGGCTGATCCAGCCAATTACCGTCGCCCAGACCTCGTCGGGGAAGTACATGATCATAGCGGGCGAGCGGAGATGGCGGGCTGCCGCGTTGGCCGGACTGACTCAAATCCCTGCTCTGGTTCGAAGCGTAGAAGCGAACCGGCAGCTGGAACTCGCTCTCATCGAGAACATTCAGCGGGAAGATCTCAACCCCATCGAAACTGCGGTAGCCTTCTCAAGACTCATCCAGCAGCACCAGCTCAGTCACGAACAGGTAGCGGAGCGCACCGGCAAAGATCGTTCCACGATCACGAACTTCCTCCGGTTGCTGAAGCTTCCCAAAGAGGTGCAGCAGGATCTTGCACGGGGCGATATTAGCATGGGACATGCGAGAGCGTTGCTGGGACTCCATGGCGAAGAGGCACAGCGCACCGCTTGTCAGCAGATTTTAGACAAGCGGCTCTCCGTTCGCGAAACGGAACGGCTGGTGAAGGAATGGAGCACTCCCAAGCCGGAGACCGGCTCCCGCCAAGCCAAGCCGCATGTCGTCCTGGATGCCAATGTACGGGCAGCCCTCGATTTGATGCAGGCTGCTCTCGGCACGAAGGTCCGGATCATTCCAAAACCGGGCAATGTCATCAGCGGTCATTTTGAAATCGAATACTATTCGCAAGATGATCTGGATCGTATCTACGCGATAATCGTCCGCTAAACTGGATAGCATTGCGACTGGGTGAGTTAGTTAGCGATTGACAGGGAAGCCCAATCCTTCTTAGGCTAAAGAGTACGCCGGTGTAGCTCAGGTGGTTAGAGCGACGGTCTCATAATCCGTAGGTCGCAGGTTCAACTCCTGCCGCCGGCACCACCCAACGCGTGTCCATTCGGACACATTCTCAATGCAGCAGCAATCGACCCAGGCCAGCATTTCCCGCAGCATCGTAGACTCGAAAAACAATCAGATGCTCGCCTGGTTTTAGATGATCGAGCCGCAATCGAAAACGGCCGCGAGGCGAGTCGGTAATTCCATCGACCGAATCAATCGGCTGCCATGAACCGGTATCCAGCGTGTATTCGCAAACCCGTAGGGGACTGGTTGCATCTACCGCCTGCACCTCGATCCGCACCGAATCTCCGGCACGGGTCGGCTGCCCAACCGACACTACGGGCGGTGTACTGTCAATGAGAACCGGCGTGCTGATCATCTCAGCCTGCCGGGCGAACTCGGGGGAGTTCGTAGGCGCATCGGAGGCCACAACCCGGAAGTAATAGCGTCCATCCGCAAAAACATCCGGATCGAGCAGCAGCGTATTCTCCGCCATGCGGCTCCGGATCAGCTGCCACTCACGCGCGTCATCCGGGCGGAAGTACACCGCGTAGGTCAACTTATCCCCATCTGGGTCGTCGGCCTGCCAGGAGATCTGGGTCTGGGTCGTTTGCAGCCGCGAGACAGTCTGGCTGGACGTGTTGCTGGAGCTTGCCGCCGGTGCTTCTCCCGTGTCCGTCACGGTAATCGAGTACGCGGTGTTGGAGGTAGCACTGGCCGCGGTTGCCTTAGAATTGCTGTTTCCGACAACTGAGCTTACAGTAATGCTGTGTACCGCGGGTGGAGTGTTCTGGGGGAGGTATGGTACGTCGACGGTATCGACCTGCGCCGACGCACCAGCCGCCCATTCGGCCTGCCATTGGATGAAGCGTCCCGGCGGGCTCGGAATCAAAGTGGTTCCTGAACTCGCGATCGGTTCCGACCATGGACTCCAGGTTCCATCCGGCCTCGCCGAGAAGCCGGTCCGCGTCCGAAACACTACCCCGCTTCCAGAACTATGCCACTGCAAATGTCCCCAACGGGCCACTGAAGTGGAATCATGTACTTGCGAGAGGTACGACGCGCGTCCTGATCCCGGCGCACCCAACGCATAGATCCGGGCCGGATTGCTCATCCCCGCATACAGCTGCGAGCCCACCTTCAAGATTCGCGTTGTCTCCCCATCGGCCAGTTCCGCGAGCAAAGTTGTATGAGTGCCCTCCAGCCGGTAAAGGCGTCCCCGCACGTCGGTCGAGAACAGCACGGTGTCCCCGTCCAGCTGCAGATCATACACATTGTCGTCTTTTGAGCTGCGAATCGACTGCACCACATGATCGGGAGTGATCTTGTAGATTGCTGATTTTTCTACCCCGCTCACCTCGGTCACGGCCGCAGTCCCTGTTGGTGGAACCGATGAAGCGCTAGCTGCTGAGGTCGCCTGCGGCGGAGGAGTCGCCGCAGATTGGTCGGCGGCTTCCGTCACCGTGATGACCGTCGGACTGGCGGCCGTGACTGCGCTCGCTGTCGCAGTACTTGACGCCGTTCCTGTCTGGGAGCGGGTCGCCACTGCGCCTCCCATTGCCGCCGCGTACACGGTCCCGTCAGGCGCAATGACGATGCTGCGCACCTCGGGCAGATTGGAATCGTAAAGCACAGTAGCCTGCCCCGGCCCCGTAATTTCGTACAGCAGTCCGTTCGGATCTGTTCCGGCATATAAGCGTCCATTTGGAGCCACGGCCAGAGCAGTCACATTCATCTGACCGGTGTCGTAATACAGCGTCGCCTTTCCATCTGGCTCGACCTGATAAACCTGACCGCGCTCTCCGGTGGCAACAAACAGCGAGTCGCCCGGGCCCGCCTGAATACTCCAGATATACTTTGCCGGTGAGTGCCAGACTTCTACCGCCTTGCCGCCCTCCAGCCGGTAGAGGCCGCCGTTTGGTGAAGTGCCGGCATACAAACGGCCACGGTGATCAAAACCGAGCGCAAAAACTTCTGGCTGAGTTGCTGACCAGACCTCGCTTGATCTGCCGCCCGGCGCGAGTCGGAACACCTTTCCCTGGTGACCGGTAGCGGCGAAAATAGCGCCATCGGGGCCAATCGCCATGGTCCACAGAGCTGGTTGTCCCAACTCCGTCGTTGTTTGAATCGACGGACCGGCAGCCAAGATTCCATCCGTCGTCAACGATAGACCGGAGAGTCGGCCTTTGACCAGGTCGCTGTAGCCGTTTACCTCCCAAACCGTGCTGGTTGCGGGAAGCGCCGGTATCGCCGCAACCCAAAGTACAAGCAGAACGCGGGATTTCACTCTTTGACTTCCACCTGGAGCGTCTTCGCGCCCGTGACAACATATCCATCCACCGGAGCGACCAGTTCTGCAACGCCGGACCCGCGTGTCGCAATCTGCGCTGTATTGCTGACCGGAGAGGTAGAAGGATCCGACAGAATTAGTGCCACGGAGGGAGGCGGATCCGTCAGTTCCCCGCCCGGGGTTGGCCCCGAAATGGTGAAGGCCGGTTGCGGACGCCATACCCGGATGTAAGCTGCCTGAGCGCCCCGGTATTTGTTTAAATAGTTGATCAATTGAGTAGAGTTTCTTGCGCTGGACGCGTTCATTCCGGCATAGTCCGGGAAGTTCAAGGTATTTCCATCGCTAATCGTGATATTGAGTTGCCCTGCCGGTGCTCCGATCGGAACCTGGTAGACCACCGATTTCGTGAATTGCACCCCGTTCTCGCCCGCTAATGTCAGGTTGATCCCGACCGGATCGCCGGGCCTCACCACGTGCGACGAGGTCCAGGCCTGCGTAATGTAAACCTGCCGCTTTGTCTCGACTGGCTGCAGATCGAAAGACATCTCCTTGATCTTGAGGTCGGAATACCCGGATCCCAGCAGAAAAGACAGTGAGACAACTGCATTTAGTGCAACCTGTTGGGAAAGGCCGCTGTCACTGACAAAGGTGTCGTGCAACTCAAGCGCGGGACGCCCGTCTTCGAACGAGATTCGCTCCGATAACTGCAAAGAGGCAGCACCAACGGACCGCTCAGTTGAATCCAATGAAGAGAAAAGCGCAGTCTGGGTGACAAACGGCGTTAGCAACCGATCATTCACCACATTCACGTGGTAGATATGAGTTCCGGTCAACGGCGAGCGAACCGTGATTGTCGCAGGAATTGTGTGAGCTGTCTTACCTATTTCGCCTGAGATTGCGGTATTTCTATCGCTGAGGATCGTTCCAATCCATTGTTTTGGAACGGACAGCTTGAAAGACGTATTCTGAGTCGAAAGCACAGTGATGACTTCAGCCTTGGCGAACGGTAGTTCAGTCGAGCCGCTATCGAGGAACTGATGCCCAAATGCATAGAGTTTCTTGCCGTCGACATAAGTAACGGTGCCGTCCGCGCTAATCGACATATCGCCGCTTAGAAGTTGAACGCTGATCATGGAGCCGGGAACAACGGTACCCGATATTTCCGGAGAAATAGGCGAACCGGATGACACTCCTTGTTCAGTTTCAAAACCCAGCTTGCGAAAAGCCGGAGCGAAGGTCTGGAGCGTGCGAGGGGAAAGGCCGCTCACGGCAAGGGGAGTAAGAATTTGAGAGAGACCACCAGACGATATGGAAGCAACGGAACTAATAGGGTTAGCAGCCGGTTGAAAAGTGTCGCCACGCTGCGTTCCAGCGTCAGCGGACAAAGCACTTCGAGTGTTTTTGATACTGCTTTCTTCGATCATCTGCTCGATGGGTTGGATGCCGGCGATCGGCTCCTTCGAGAATGCAAATCCGAGCGCCACAGCGCCGACCAGTCTACCGTCGATATAGACCGGACTGCCGCTCATGCCCTGGATCACTCCGGCTTGAGCGAGCGGGCCGCCACTGAGCCGGGCGAGGATGATACTTTGCTTTGGTCCGGCATTCTGGAGGACACCGAGGATTTCGACCTGGAAGTCTTCGATTCGGTCGCCCTGGAAGACAGTGCGGCCGACGCCGTGCATTCCAGCGCGGATATCTTTGAGGGGAAAGAAGTTCTGAGCCATCAAGCGCATGCCTCCGAAAAGAAGGCCGGGAGCCATTACGATCAGAACCTGAAGAGATCTGAGGCTTCGGCAGACGGCAGACCGATGTACGCGATTCATTGTTGTTCTTCTTGGACGTGATGTCCGCTTTCTCGTGTACTCTGTGATTAACTGAAGAGAACCCTCCTTCATGGTAAGCGCCCCAGTAGCTCACTCCGCCGAAGTTCCGCCCGCAGGGCAGCGAGTGGAATGGGGCTCCATCGTTTTTTTGGGCGCTTTGCTCATCGGCTGCTACGCACCTATCCTTTATCGGATGGGGGTTCAGTGGGCCACCGACGAGAACATGGGGCATGGCTTTTTCGTCCCCGTGATTGCCGGCTGGATCGCCTGGCAGCGTAAAGATCAACTTCTGCAGACTCCGCGTCAGTCTAATGGCTGGGGCCTTGTCCTAGTTATCTGGGCAGGGTTTCAGTCGTTGGCCGCGACTCTTGGCGCCGAACTCTTCACCGCCCGTCTTGCCTTCGTCATGGCCGTCACTGGATGTATCCTGTTTGTCGGCGGCAAGCAATGGCTCAAGATTCTGCTTTTCCCGCTGACGCTGTTGCTCTTCATGATTCCGATTCCGCAGATCCTTTACGCCAGACTCACTCTGAGCCTGCAGATGCTTGCCAGCGAACTCGGGGAAATTCTCATCGGCTGGATGGGAATTCCGGTTATTCGCACCGGAAACCTCCTTCAGCTCCCCAGCCAGACGCTCGACATTGCCGACGCCTGCAGCGGCATCCGATCTCTCCTGTCCCTAGCATTCTTATCGTTGATCTACGCCTACTTTTCCGACAAACGGCCCTGGGTGCGTTGGGCTCTGCTGATCGCCACCGTGCCGATCGCCATCGGAGCCAATGCTATCCGGGTCGCTCTTACCGGTCTGCTGTCTGAAATCGACACCAAACTCGCCCAGGGCACGTATCATGAAGTAGAAGGATACATCGTGTTTGTGGTTGCCCTGGCAGCGTTGCTTCTGACCCATCGTCTGATCAATCTCGTCAGCCGCAAATTCGCACCAACGACCGCAAATGCCTAACTTCTTTTCTTTTAAAGCTGTTCGAACGCTGAGTATGGTTCTACTCGCGCAAGCCGGACTTTTCTATGGATTTTCGCGGCAAGAAAGCGTTCCGCTGCATAAACCGCTCCAGGATTTCGCCTTCAAGAGCTCCGTCTGGACGACGCAGGAGGATATGCCGCTAGACAAAGAGACGCTGGACGTGTTGCAGGCCGACGATATCCTTTCGCGTGTCTACAAGAACCGGAATACCGGTGAGGTGGCCACCCTCTTCGTTGCCTATTTTCAGACCCAGCGCACGGGAAAAACTCCGCATTCGCCTAAGAATTGCTTACCTGGAAGCGGTTGGGTACCTTCGGAGTCCGGAGACGTCGATATCTCGGTTCCTGGCCTGGCAAAACCGATCGAAGTCAATCACTATGTCGTTTCCCGCGGTGACAATCAGAGCGTGGTTCTTTACTGGTATCAATCCCGCAATCGGGTGGTTGCGAGCGAGTATTCCGCCAAGATCTTCACTGTCACCGACGCCATTCGGTATAACCGCAGTGACACATCGTTAGTGAGAGTCGTCACCGGCGCGGAGCACGGAGATACTAAATCCGCCAGTGATTCCGCCATCCGCTTTGTGCAGTCTTTCTTCGACCCCTTGAAAGCTTATCTCGCAACTTAGTTACTAGACTTACTGCGCGCCACTCCCGCTTGAATTGGGCAAGTTACTCATCGTACTAAGACGTTCGCGCGCACTTAGAGCGCTCAGTCCCGAGGAAAGAGTGAAGTTCTGGAGTGAGATGGCGTTCTTCCAAAGGTCCTCTAGCACGCGGACATAACTCAGTTGAAGCTGGAATAACGTTCGTTGTGACACTAATACCCGCGGATACGCCGATGCCATACTCCGATACTTCTCCATATACAATTGGTAAGCTCGTTCAGCACGGGGGATCATCTCATTCTTATATTGCTGGACCTGGGTCTGATCTGAGATATAGTTTTGTAGAAATGGTTCTGTAGCTTGGCGGAGCACTAACTGCACGCGACTTACTTCCGATTGTGCCCTGACTAAGTCAGCGCTTGCTGCCGCTATGTTTCCCTGATTCCGGTTGAAGATAGGTAGATTAACTCCCACCGTGACGAATGCATGCACGCCAACCGCCTTGTCGGGCGCCGCGTCGAGGGGTTCGAAACTATTCTGCGCCCCCGCATGAATCTGTAGATCGGGAATCGATTCGCGCTTTGCGCTCTTAACCGCCGCTTCCGCTCGAGCGATGTCCTGCCGCGCCCGTTTTACAGAGGGACTTTCGCGAAGGATCTGGTCCACAACGCGTTCCGCGTCAATCTGCGGTGGCTGATCCAGGTCTCCGCCCAAAGGGCTGATCGAGAGCTCAGGCTTCCCCGCAAGCGCCGCGAGAACGTGAAAAATTTGAACGTAGCTGCGCTGCGCGTTCGTGTAATCCACCTTCGCCTGTTCGGCCTCCACCTCCGCTTGCAGAACATCTGGAGCATCGGCTTGGCCGATATTTGCAAGCTGATGTGCCGTCTGAACCGCATCCACCGCCAGCGAAAGCAACCGCTCCTGCACCTTTACCACCTGCTGTGCGGCCAGCGCGGAATAGAAGGTCTGGGCGACATCGCTCAGCACGCGGTACCGTTGTTCCGTCACGCCGATCTCATCCCCTCGCCGCTCCTGCTCATAGATGTTCCTGCGCAGCCCGAGTTTGCCTCCGAGTACGATAGTCTGCTGTAGGAACGCGCCCTGCTTGCCCCCGCGATAGGAGCCGCCCCGAATCTCCTCACCCTGATAGCCGATCGACGGATTCGGATACAGTCCTGCTTGTTTTGCCTCGCCGGCAGCTTGCCGGACCACCGCGTCCGCCTGCCGGAGAGTCGGATTGTTTTCGAGCGCAAGTTGCTGAAATTCCGCCAGAGCCATCGCGGGCCGGCCATTCTTCGCACTCAACAGATCCACGACCGGCGTTTGCGCCGTCATCAATGATGCGCTTAGGAGAGCCACAACCGTCATTCGATTTCGCATATTGATCGTTCCCGGCTACATCCTATGGTTCATGCCGGGCATCCCTGGCATATCCGTCATCACGGGCGACTGTCCCTTGCGAATCTGCCGCATCACCTGTTCGTACTTGTCCGGCGGCAGCACACGCACGAAGGTCATCATGCCTTGCATAAAACCGCTCCACCCGGCACGCAGCCCGTAGTTCTGCGGCCTTGCCACCGCCTTGTCCATGGCCATCATCGACGATTCCATATAGGCATCCTGAGGAAACCCCGGCACCGAATTTGCATCCTTCGCCACGTCGCTCTGCATTCGCATGCCAGCCATGGGCGAGTTAGAAACCGGCTGGTCATTGGTAGATCCGACTCCCATCCCGCGACCAAGGCTCGGTCCGTAATCATCACCCGTTGGCGCCCCCGGTGTTCCGTTCAGCATCCCCATCCCCTGGTTCATGTCCACTCCGGCAGGCATGTGCCCACCTGAGCTCCGCGACATCGGGCCAACGTTCGACGACATCTGGTTCATCATGTGGTGCGGCAGATGGCAGTGCAACATCCAGTCGCCCGGGTTATTCGCAACGAACTCAACATCGCGTGCCTGCGCCACACCAACCAGCACTGTATTGCCCGGCTGCCAGGCGGCTTGCGGAATGCGTCCGCCCTCTGTGCCCGTCGTCGAGAACGTATGCCCGTGAAGATGCATCGGATGGTGATCCATCCCGAGATTGATCAGGCGAATTCGGACTCGATCGCCCAGTCGCACCACCAGCGGGGTCGTTGCGGGACCCGCCTTGCCATTCATCACCAGCCAGTTGAACTCCATGTTCATGCTGTTCGGCACGCTGTTGTTCGGAAGCACCGCGTACTCCTGCAGCAGGATGACGAAGTCTTTGTCAACGACCGGCGCATAGGGCGTTTTGGGATGCATGATGAAAGCCCCCAGCATGCCCATCATTTCCTGCATCGCCATGTGCGAGTGATAGAAGAAGGTGCCCGCCTGGTTCAGGGTGAACTCATAGACGAAGCGGCCGCCCGGAGGAATCGGATCCTGGCTGATTCCAGGCCCGCCGTCCATCGAGTGAGGAATCTCAAATCCGTGCCAGTGCATTGAGGTTGGCTCCGGCAGATGATTGTCCACGATGATCCGCACCCTGTCTCCCTGCGTGATCTGGATCGTCGGGCCAGGTGCGCTGCCGTTAAATCCCCAAAGTTCCAGCGTCTTGTTTGGAGCGATTTGCTGCTTCACCGGCTCGGCCACCAGATGGAACACCTTCACGCCATTGTCCATACTGAATGGCAGATCCTGGTTATCGGGTGTTTCAACGGGTATCGCCGCTGCACGTTCCGCAAACAGAGGCTTGGATGCGGAGACAACCCCGGCGCCAAAGCCAAACACTTTTTTGAAGAATCTTCTACGAGCTTCCATACTCACTTCCTTTGCTACTGCGGTAAGCCACGGACTACCCGCGCCAACATCGGCGCTTCAGAGAATCTTTGGACCGGCAGTTCAGGAAGGATCAGAGACGCAGCATGGAAAGCAGCAGAAACAGTGGTTTGTCGGGCGGCTGCTCCCGTTTAAAGAGAGACCCTAACTCGGTGTGGCCCGAATCATGCACCGAGGCTGGAGTGTCCCTAGACGTCGCAATCGCCACCCACTGTGGCGAAGACACATTGTCTGACGAAGCAGCTGTCTCTATGCTGGCAGAACTAACAAAACGATCGTGGCAGCCGCTTCTCTCGTGATTAGAAGGAAGAGAGTGGCTGCCAGCAGAGTGACCACTACCGGATGGAGTAAGAGCGGACTGATGATACGGGCAGCTCTCCTGCCCTTGCTCTTGCTGCTTGGCCGTCGCAGCATTCCCCGACGATGCAAAGCACAGTGCCTGACATCGCGAGTTCGCCAGGAGTCCGGCGACCGCGAGTAAAGCGACGATCCTTACCCAGCAGGTCATTACTCTAAGAAGTAGCACGCTCCGCATCTGGCATGCGCGCCGCGGCCACGACAAAATCTCCAATTCCCAACGCCTCTGCGATATTCTGCCTAGAGTGCCGGGCATCCTTCTCGTGCATGCCACCGTGCTCCTTTACCATGCGGGAGTCAAGAAAGGCTACAGCACCTTTTGCCCAAGCTGTTACGTAGACTGCGGCAAGAGAACCACCACCGGTCCGGATGAAACCTTCCTGATCAGTTGCAACGACCGTATTGACTCCGAGGCTCGCGGCAACCGTTCCCCGAAAAAGTAGTTCGTGGTCGCGTGGTCGACGATCATGGTCTCCCGGTGCGAGATGACTTGAAGATCTTGCTGGCCTCTGCCTCCATCCATAACTTTAGGAAGTAAGCGTTTCAAAGGGGAACGATAAGAAGCTTATTCTTATACAGAGGGGACTGCGCAACACTCCTGCGGTTTGGACACGTCCGACGTCTATGCGGCAGGTAGAACTACGCAGGAGACTTTGTGGCCGCAGATCCTATAGTAAACGCACCCAATCATGAATCGGAACCCGTTATTTCTCTGCGGGATTCCAGCACTCCGCGTGGCAACCCCTTCCCGATCGTTGGCATCGGCGCGTCCGCTGGGGGCCTCGAGGCCTTCGGCGAGCTTCTGAAACTCATTCCTGTCGATACTGGAATGGCCTTTGTCCTGGTACAGCACCTGGATTCCCAACACCACAGCATGCTGGCCGAAATCCTCGCAGGAATGACAAAGATCCCGGTTCTTACAGTGACCGATGGGATGGAGATTGAACCGGACAAGGTGTTCGTGATCCCGCCCAACGCCAGTATGGTCATCAGAGAAGATCGTTTGAGCCTCGCTGCTCGGGAACCCGGCTTGCATCTTCCCATCGACATCTTCTTTCGTTCCTTGGCGGAAGTTCAGGGCAGTCGTGCGATCGGAGTGGTTCTTTCCGGAAACGCCTCTGATGGAAGCGCCGGATTACGAGCCATTAAGTCGCAATGCGGTCTCACCTTTGCCCAGGACGAATCCACCGCCCGCTTCAGCGGCATGCCACGCAGCGCGGTCGCCTCAGGAGCCGTGGATTACGTCTTACCTCCCGCCGACATTGCGCGCGAGCTGGTCGAACTGGGGCGGCATCCTTATCTGGTTCCCGCCCGTCCCGGTGTTGCGGAGACTGAGACTCTGCCTGAAGGCGAGACCGAGATGAAGCGAATCTACGCACTGCTGGCCGCCGCCACCAAGGTGAACTTCTCTCACTACAAACCCACCACCGTCCGCCGCCGTATAGGCAGGCGCATGATGGTGCTGAGGCTCGACACCCTTGCCGACTATGCGCGCTTCACTGAGCAGCACCCGGCCGAATTGCGGGAACTCTACCATGACCTCCTCATTAGCGTGACCAGTTTCTTTCGCGACCCTGAGTCCTTCGAGTCTTTAGCCGATCTGCTCGCAAAACGATTTGAAGGCGACGCGCGAAAACGGGAGTCTCTTAGGGTCTGGGTCCCTGGATGCGCCACCGGAGAAGAAGTTTACTCGCTCGCCATTTGTCTGAACGAACTCCTGGATCTTAAGCAGCAGACGATTCCCATTCAACTTTTCGGCACCGACATCAGCGAGCGGGCTCTGGAGCGTGCGCGTCACGGCATCTACTCTGAGATCATCTGCGAGAACGTGTCCGCGGAGAGACTGAGGCGCTTCTTCATCAAGACCGAGAGCGGTTACCAGATCAACAAAGCCATTCGTGAAAGCTGTGTCTTCGCACGCCACGACGTCACCCGCGATCCGCCCTTTTCGCGAGTCGATATTCTAAGCTGCCGGAATCTGTTGATCTACCTGGACCTCTCCGCCCAGCGGCGCGTATTTCCGGTGTTTCATTATGCACTCAGGCCATCGGGCCTGCTGCTGTTAGGTAGCGCTGAGACAACGGGCGCGGCGAGCGATCTCTTTCATTCCGTGGACAAGCCGAACGGAATCTACGGTAGAAACCCGGGGACCTCGAAAATCCCGGGACCGCCGCTTTCATCTCCGACGTTCGATAATGGGCTGCCGCTCAGCGCAGCAACACCGGCCCCAGGATCGGAATTACAAAAACGGGCGGATCGGGTGATACAGAGCAAGTACTCACCCGCCGCCGTACTGATCAACACAGAGCTTCACATCCTGCAGTTTCGAGGACACACCAGCACCTACCTCGATCCAACGCCCGGGGAGGCCAGCCTCAACCTTCTGCGGATGGCGCAGGAAGACCTAGTCCTGCCGCTACGGCGGATTCTACAGGTTGCCGCGGATGCAGAACACTCTGTCCTGCAGCGGGGTGTGGCGCTTGTGCGCGACGGGCGACGGGAGCAACTGACGATCGAAATCACTCCGGTTCCAGGAGAGGTGGCTGGTGAGCGCTACTGGCTGGTGGCCTTCCTGCCAGAGCGGACCACCATCGAGCAATCTCCCTCTGGAATGCCTGTCGAGGAGGTTCCTCACAACGGTACCCGCGCCGGCGAACTCGAACGTGAAGTCTTGGAAACCCGCGAATACCTGCGGAATCTCACCGAGGACTATGAAGCGCACTCTGAGGAACTGCGTGCCGCTAACGAAGAAATCCGCAGCGCCAACGAAGAACTGCAGTCGACGAATGAAGAATTGAGCACGACCAAAGAAGAGTTGCAATCGGCCAACGAAGAGTTGGTGACCATCAACGAAGAACTGCAGAATCGCAACTCGGAGATCGGAGCCACCAACGGCGACCTGAAAAATTTGCTAGCCGCGGTAAGTGTCTCCATTCTGATGGTGGATTCAGAGCTGCGCATCCGCAGGTTCAATACCGCCGCTGAAAAATTGCTGGCGTTGGTTGCTGTCGATATCGGCCGTCCTGTCGGCCACCTGCGTGGACCGATACCGATTCCTGAACTGGAGCAACTCTGCAAAGACGTCATTGAAACGTTACACAAAGTCGAACGAGAGTTTCAGGACAGCAATGGCCATTGGTACTCCGTGGTAGCGCGTCCCTATCGGACTGTTGAAGACCGCATTGCCGGCGCCGTCATTACCATTCAGGACATCGACGTTTTGAAGCGGGGAGTTGAGGCCGCCGAAGAAGCACGAGAATACGCGGAGGGCATGATCGAGACTGTTCGTGAACCTTTGGTGGTGCTTGACGGCGATCTGCGTGTGCAGCGCGCCACCACCGCCTTTTACGAAACGTTCCTGGTCACTCGCGAAGAGACGCAGGGACGACACTTATACGACTTGGGTAGCGGACAGTGGAATCAGAAGCGTTTGCGTGAACTGCTGGGTTCAGCGCTGTTCCGGAACGAGCCTTTCCAGGACTACGAGGTGGAGCAGGACTTCCCCCACATAGGCCGTCGCACGATGCGCCTCAACGGCCGCCGCATTCCCCGGCGAGAGTCGCAGCCCCGCACGGTCCTGCTGGCCATCGAAGATGTCACTGAGCGCCGCGAAGTCGCCGAGATCCGCTTCCGTCGTTTGTTCGAGACTGCAAAGGACGGCATCATGGTTGTTGACTCCGAGACTGAAGGCGTCACCGACGTGAATCCCTGGTTTTTGACAGCGACCGGCTACCCGCGAGAGGACGTCGTCGGCAGAAAACTGACCGAGGTTGAACCACTTTCCAAGCTTCCGCAAACCGCCAACCTGATGTCCTCCGTCAAGGCTGCCGAATTCGTCAGGTATGACGACCTTTCGCTCCGCAAACCAGACGGCGGCACGATCAGTATGGAAGTCGTGGCGAACCTGTACAATCTCGGAACACAGCCTGTGGTGCAGCTGAATTTCCGCGACATTACAGCCCGTAAGGAGCAGGATGAAATTCTTCGCCAGTCGCTGGAGGAGAAGGCGCTGCTGGTGCGCGAAGTTCATCACCGCGTCAAGAACAATCTGCAGGTCATCGTCAGCCTGCTCAGCCTCCAGGCCGGCTACACCAAAGATGCCGACGCCATTTCAGCGTTTGAAGAGATGGAGGGGCGCGTCCGGGCCATTGCCCATATCCACGAGACTCTCTACGCCACGCCCGATCTGGCGCAGATCGAGTTTGCGTCTTACCTGACCAATCTCGTCCAGGAGTTGCTAACCCTGCATGCAACCAGCAAAGACGCAATTACGCTCGACCTGAATGTCGAAGAAATGGTGCTGCATATGGAGCAGGCCATTCCGCTGGGGCTGATCGCTAACGAATTGATCCTGAACAGCCTGAAACACGGTCTGACGAACGGGCGGGGGAAGATCGCGGTTAGCCTGGTCTATTGCCGGGAACCCGGCCAGAGCGCGGATGTAACCCTCGATGAAGGATGCGCCCGATTGCAGGTGTCTGATGAGGGTCCCGGGGTTCCTTCCGATATTGATCTCTCCAAGGCCCGCTCTATGGGCTTCCGATTGCTGAATTTGCTGATCCGGCAACTGCGCGGAAAAGTGGAGTTTCTACCCGGCCCGGGAGCGAAGATTCAGATTGAATTCCCGCTCTCCTATCAATGAGGTTTTGCGACTACCGGAACAATGAAATGAAGCTTCAGATATTAGTGGTGGAAGACGAACAGATTGTTGCCGCGGATCTGGCGGCTAAGCTGAGTCGTCTTGGGTACGAGGTGGTCGGAATTGCATCTTCGGGCGAAGAAGCGCTCACACTTTCTAAGCAACTGCGTCCGCAACTGATCTTTATGGATGTCCGGCTTCAGGGTCCGATGGACGGCACCGAAGCGGCGCGCCGTATTCAACGAACGATCGGCGTTCCCGTCATCTTCATCACTGCCTACGCGGAAATTTTCATGCGTGATCCCGGTTTGATGAATCCACCGGGCTTGTGCATCAGCAAGCCGTTCTCCATCGGCCAACTGCGTGCCGTTCTTGAGACTGTAGTGGGCGATCGACTTATGTAGAACACGCAGCTCAGCAAGCTCGGGGAGCCTTCAGCTGGCGTCAAGGAGAATGATGAACTTCGAGCCTTGCCCAAGCGTGCTTTCCACTGTGACCGTGCCGCCTGTCCGTTCCACTACTTCCTTCACGATCGGTAAACCAAGGCCGGTACCACCTATCGGCCGCGAACGCGCCTTATCGACCCGGTAGAACCGCTCAAAAATCCGCTTCACATCTCCGCTTGGTATGCCAATCCCCGTGTCCGACACGCTGATTCGCACCTTGCCGTTTTCATGCGGGCCGCACTCCACTGTCACCTTGCCTTGCGGCCGATTGAACTTCACAGCGTTATCCAGCAGGTTCACCAGCGCTTGCTCCAGCCGGAATCGAAGCCCCATGACATGGCATTCCTGGCAAGCTTCCGAATCCACTTGCACATCCCGTGCAGCCGCCGCTCTTTGCACGCTGTGAATCGCCGATTGCACAAGCTCCACCACCGATAACCGGTCCACGCTTGCGGCCGGAGACGCATCCGAATCCAATTCGGAGAGCACGAGCAAATCCGAAGCAATGTTCGCCAGCCGAACCGAATGCGACAGGATGATCTCCACGAAGCGGCGATTGTTCTCTTTATCCTCGAGCGCACCCTCCAGGAGCGTTTCCGCATAACCGCGGATTGCTGAAAGCGGAGTCCGTAGTTCATGGGACACATCCGCCACAAAGTCCTTGCGCACCTGCTCCTGGTTATGCAGGTCGGTGATGTCATGTAAGACGATCACCACACCACGTTTCGCCTCGGAGTCCAGAGGCAGCGCCCGTGCTTCGAACCACTTATTTCCGGCGGTAGGAAGCTGGAAGCGATCCGTTTCCGCGGCTCCCGTGCGCAACACCCGCATCAGAATGTCCCGCAGGGTCGGCTCGCGAACCACTTCGTACAGCGTGCGTCCTTCAGAAACCGGAGTGCGCGCGCTGAACGCCTTCGCGAACGCCTCATTGCAGAAAATAATCTTAAGGTCCGAGTCGACGGCGAGCACCCCCTCCGCCATGCACGCCAGGATCGCCTCCCGCCGCGAGGACTCCAGGCCAGCTCGTTCCGCCCCATGCCGTACCCGCAGCGACATGGAGCGCATTGCTCGCGAAAGCCTCTGAAACTCCTCCGGACCATCTTCGGGAAGATCGGCAATCGTGTCCGGTAAAGCGGTAACGAAATCCTCCAGGCGCTGAATACGATTCGCGTGGCGTCGCATCTGAATACCCGTCCAAGCAACTCCCAGCGCGGAGGTGCACGCCAGCAGGATGGCGAGCTTTATGAAGACAGAAACGAACGCACCCTGGGGAATGTCATCCCGCAGCCACAGCATCGCCAGTGGCAGCGAGATCATGAACAGCAGCCAGCGGCCGATCAACCTGCCGAAGAGACTCCGCGGCACTCTCCGTCATCCCTCGTGCCGCTTCAGAAACCACGACTGGGCACTCAGTGGCCGTTTGCCAGCCACGCGCTTCGGACGTACGTAGGATCCATCTGGCTGCATGATGCGGGCATTGGCTTCGTCTTCCAGGTACTTAGTCAGGATCCGGTCGCGCAAGCGCCTCACCAGCCGCCGGTCCTCCACCGGGAATAGCACTTCCACCCGGCGATTTAAATTTCGGGGCAT
>CBAAAA010000013.1:0-13207 GCA_964658695.1 uncultured Solirubrobacteraceae bacterium
CACGAATTTCGCCGGCGACCTATCCCATAGCCGCTGCGGCCACCGCCCCGGCTTATGATTTTTCCGCTGAGGAAGACTATGTCAGCGCCGCTGCGACGTACCAGCTCTCGGCAGGTCAGCAGGAGCCAGGGCAGCAGCCATTATTCTCGCAGGCGCCGCCTGAACCACGCATCATCCCCTTCGAGCAGCTAACGTCCCCAGAGGAACGTGAGTCCATACGAGCACGCGCCGCCGACTTGGCAGCCAGGCCAGCGCCTTTGAAGAACGCCAGAGTGGAAGCACCCCACGCACGTCCGCAGAAGAACATGCGCGATAGCAGGCAGCAGCGCAAACTCGAGTTTCAAGGGGAGGAGCAGGTTCTAAGCCAGCCGCGGCCTTCGATCATCTGCGACGCCCTGGTAGCCCCGGCCCAAATGCGCGCCAGAGCGGCCATGCTTGACGGCCTCATCATAGGAGCAGGCTGCGCGATCTGTATTGCCATGTACCGCTATGTGGGCGGGCCCGTTTCGACGGATAAGCACGTTTTACCTTTCTTCGCGCTCAGCGTGCTCACAGTGCCTTTGCTTTACAAGTTCATTTGGACATTCTTCGGACAGGACACCATCGGCATGCAACAGCTCGGATTGCGGCTGGTGGACTTCGACGGGAACACGCCGTCAAAGGCAAAACGCTACGTCCGGCTGTTCGGCAGTCTTATCAGCTTTCTCGCGGCAGGAATCGGCTTGGTCTGGACCTTCGTGGACGAAGATACACTGACCTGGCACGATCATATGTCGAACACTTTCCCGACAGTCGTTGGCGGCGATCGCTGAGCCCGGATTCGTTAAACCGTCACGGTATCGCTGACGGGTACAAGAACGGCGCTCATCGAACCCTTTGACTTAGGCATTCGGTGATCAGCGCCATAGGCTTGAATCTGATCTCGCGCGAACTCAGCCAGCGCCCGTTCGCAAGTGATCACGATGGTACGTCCGGTCGAATCCACTTCCACGGCATGCTGGAACGCCCTCTCGGCCGATAGCGCAAAGATCTTCTGTAGCATCTCGACAACATACTCGTAGGTATGCTCGTCATCGTCGAGCAGAATCACATGAAACAGGGGCTCCCGGCGTTCGTCCTTCGTGTCCTGAAAGGACGGAGTGGCAACTGGGGCAACCGTGGTGTTCTCCATCATCCGCTGGCTACTCCATTGGAACACTTGCCCTGCGTGAGACGCAATGCCTCGATTCGCGCTAGAATGGACCTGTTAATCTCCATTGGGGGCGCAACGGTTTCGACGGGATTGGATCGTTGTGTGAAGGCGTGTCGGGTTCCGAGCTCCCGTAAAACGATCGGAAAACAATAACTGCCAACAATCAGCAGTTTGCTTACGCTGCTTAAGTAATTAGGTAGCCGCTTCGGTTGACGAGCCTGCGCGTCAGCTAGCAAGCGTCATTTTGCAGGATAGGCGCCGGGCTTCTGTTCGTAGCCATGGGTCGAGATTAATCGGACTAGGGAGACTCCCGCTTTTGCCGGCCCTTTAGGGAGTCACTGAATAATCAGGGTCGGATACACACGTAGTCTTTGCATGGCGGACTTTTTCGGACGCGGGTTCAACTCCCGCCGCCTCCACCAAACTTGGTCATCGTTAATATTGGCGACCATCGAAAAATGTTGCTTTTTGAACGGCGATCGACCGATACCCTCATAGGGAGGGCCGGAAATGGATAAATCCCGGAGGCTGTGTAGATCGCAAATCGGTTTATCGAGATGCTTGGCTCTAGGCCGTCGTGGTCAATTCAAGTCTCGGGCCGCCCGGTGACCGCAAGGTACGCACATCGCGGATGGGCGGTTGGCCGAACAATCGGCTGTATTCTCGATTGAATTGACTTGCGCTTTCGTATCCAACCTCAAAGGCGGCGGTTGCCGCGTCCACATCATCGGCGAGCATCCGTGCTCTAGCGGCCTGTAATCGAATTTGCTTCTGGTATTGCAGTGGACTCATCGCTGTGAGCGCGCGAAAGTGATGGTGAAGAGTGGACACGGCCATGCCGGCCGCTTGTGCCAGTTCTTCAACCCGAAGTGGTCTCGCGTAATTTGCCTTGATCCAGGCGATTGCTTTAGCCGTGCGGTGGCTTTGATCCCCCAGGGTCGCGATGGCCCGTAATCGTGCGCCTT
The DNA here is from genome assembly GCA_964658695.1 of uncultured Solirubrobacteraceae bacterium. Classification (GTDB taxonomy): domain Bacteria; phylum Acidobacteriota; class Terriglobia; order Bryobacterales; family Bryobacteraceae; genus Bog-105. Next base: position 2,158 of record CBAAAA010000013.1, read on the forward strand.
CCGGTCCACGTAGGATCCGATACATGATCTCGCGTTCAATCAGCCCGCTCAGGAACGGGATGTCTCCTGGCTTCGAAAGCAGGTCGAGCAGACGGCACCAGGCGCTGAGGAACTCCGCCGTTACCTGACCGGTGGACATTGCGGGACTATCCGGCGAGACGTCCAGCATCTGGAACTCCTCCTGGCTGAGGAACTCACGGACTAGCGAAATGTCAAGCTTCAGGTTAACCGCAAGGCAAGGTTCTTGTTTGGTGGCTTCGACCACTCTGGCAACAGTAGGTAAATCGACCGACGTGAGGAGATACTGGGACGCATCGTAGGTCAGTGTCTCGCCGCCCAACTGTACCTGCTTCCGGCCTTGCGGGATCACAATCACGCTCGGCTCGTAGCTCACGGGGCAGCCACCGCTAGGAGCCGTTCTCTGGTGCAGGCTCAACCGAGGGATGGCGGTTACCAGCTTCTCTGACGAGCCAATGTGCCGGGCAACCTTTGAGGCCAGCTCAGCCTTCAACTCATACGTTCGGTCCGGCACTGCGACGGCTCGGTTGCTGGCGTTTTCCACGATAACAGTCTCAATCCTCCTGCCCAGGATAACCAGAAATCGCGGTATGCAGGCACGGCGGAAACATGATCCGGCAGGATTAGGCAACGAATCGGCAGGATCGGGATACCGCTTCCGACGCGTTTCTCCTTAGCCTGAAAATAGAGGATATGCTGGACATTTTGCAAAAACGCACACTCGGGAATGGCGATTTGGAAGTGTCGGCGCTAGGCTTCGGCTGTATGGGCCTGAGCGCGAATTACGGTCCCCCGACGGAACACAAGGAGGCCGTTCAGATCATACGTGCAGCCGTGGAGCGCGGCGTTACGCTCTTTGACACTGCCGAGGCTTATGGTCCTTTCACAAATGAACAGCTGGTTGGAGAAGCGCTTGAGCCTTTCCGCGATCGCATGGTAATTGCGACCAAATTCGGATTCGGAATCAACCCGGACGGCACTCGCTACGGACTCGACAGCCGGCCAGAACACATCCGGCTGGTCACAGACGCAGCGTTAAGCCGGCTGAAGGTCGAATCGATCGATCTTCTGTATCAGCATCGTGTTGATCCAAACGTACCGATTGAAGATGTTACCGGCACGGTCAAGGAATTGATCCAGCAAGGCAAGGTCAAGCACTTCGGTCTTTCCGAAGCAGGCGCTCAAACGATCCGGCGTGCACACTCCGTCCATCCACTTACAGCCGTGCAGAGCGAGTATTCGTTGTGGACCCGTGATCCAGAACAGAACGGCGTGCTTGCCGCCTGCGAAGAATTGGGAATCGGCTTCGTGCCGTTCAGTCCTCTTGGCGCTGGATTTCTAACTGGCAAAATTGGCGCCAACACTAAATTTGACAGCTTCGATTTCCGGAATATGTCTCCCCGCTTCACGCCTGAGGCCCGCGCCGCCAATCTGTCACTTGTCGATCTGCTGAAACATATGGCCGAAAGAAAGCACGCGACGCCGGCGCAGATTGCGCTCGCATGGCTCCTCGCGCAGAAGCCCTGGATCGTGCCCATTCCAGGAACGACAAAGCTTCACCGGCTGGAGGAGAACCTGGGGGCAGCCGAAATTGAACTAACGCCAAGCGATCTACAGGAAATTGAAGATGCCGGGTCAACGATTACGATCCAAGGTGCTCGTCTTCCGGAAGCAGTCCTAAAGATGTCGGAGCGCTAAGGCGATCGAGACATTTGCGATCCATTCTTGGTCCACAATAAAGTAATGCTCTGAAGGAGTATAGACATGCCAACCCTCCTCGTGAATGGCCTCAATCGCGAAATTGAAGCACCTTCCGACACACCTCTTCTCTACGTTCTGCGCAACGACCTTGAACTGACCGGCCCGCAGTTTGGTTGCGGTCTAGCGCAGTGCGGATCCTGCTCGGTGTTGCTGAACGGCAAAGAAGTCCGCTCCTGCATCACGTCGTTGTCGGCGGCTATAGGCAAAGAGGTGACCACCCTCGAGGGGCTACCTGCCCGTTGGGCGAAGCAAAAAAAGCTGATGGGACCTGAAGCTGCTCATGTTCTTCACCCGGTGCAGGAAGCCTGGATCGACGAGCAAACTCCGCTTTGTGGCTATTGCCAGAACGGCATGATGATCAAGGCCACCGAACTGCTCGAAAGCAACCCCTCTCCGACCATCGATCAAATTAAAGAAGCCTTCACTAAATCGGGCCCTTCGCCGCATCTCTGCCGCTGCGGTACTTACACCGCCATCATTGAATCCGTTCAACGCGCTGCCGGCATTATGGCAAGGAGCAGCTTATGATTGGCACTCTCGAGACCCTCGCCCACGAAAGGCAAGACAGGAAAGTGGACGTCTTCGGCGCCTTGTTGTCCCGTCGCGGATTCGTTTCGGCCGGCGGCGCGCTGTTAGCCAGCTTCGCCCTGGTACGCTCCAGCAGGGCGCAAGAGGAAGCGCCCGGCATGCGCGGCGTTCCTGCCAATAAGGTGGCCTCCGACTCCTTCATAGAAATTCTCGCCGACAATACCGTCCTCATACGTACCGGCAAATCCGACTTCGGCCAAAGCACTGTCTTTACGGCCTACCGCCAAATCGTGGCAGATGAGCTCTACGTCCCGTTTGAAGCCATCAGCACCGTAATATCCGGCGACACCGATCGCACACCGGACGGCGGTGGCACCTTTGACCTCCTCGGTCATGGTATGCCCAACATCCGGAAGGCCGGCGCTTACGTTTATCAGGCCCTCCTGAATGTCGCTTCCAAGCAACTTAACGTGCCGAAGAATCAGCTGTCCGTCAAAGACGGTATTGTCTCCGGCGGCGGCAAGTCGATCTCCTACGGCGACCTCGTCAAAGGCCAGCAACTCAATCTCACAGTTCCAGTACAGGGCGATATCCACACCATGTTCGGCCTGACGGTTGCCGGAAATCCCCCGCTCAAACCGGTTAGCGAGTACACGGTGGTTGGCAAGTCCTTCCCCAACTCTGCTGTGGTTTCGAAGGTCTCGGCCAAAGAAAAGTGGGTCACCGATGTTCGTCTTCCGGGGATGCTTCACGGCCGCGTTATCCATCCCAAATCGCTCGGCTCGAAACTCGTCCATGCTGGCACTCTCGATAATTCGCGCTACCCGAACGCGCGAGTTGTCGTGAAGGGCAATCTCGTCGCTGTCGTCGCTCCCACCGAATGGGAAGCCATAAAAGCCTCTCAGCAAGTCGCGTCTGCCACAAAGTGGTCCGATTGGCGAGGCCTTCCTACCGATGCTCGCCTATTCGACTTCCTCAAAGAAGATGCGGGCTGGAAATCCGTACCCGCGGCTACGAGCAAAGAATCGAAAGGCGACGTTGCTGCCGCTCTCGCCAGTTCTCCCAAGAAACTCAAAGCCACTTACCAGCGCCCCTATCTGAAACACGCGCCCATCGGACCAACCATAGGCGTCGGCGATGTCCGCTCGGATGGCAGCGTTCACCTTCACGCGCACACCCAAAATCCGCAAGCACTCCGCAGCGAAATTGCGCTGATGCTCGGCGTCTCGCCCGATAAGGTTACCGTTCACACGTATGCCGGAGCAGGTCACTATGGCCGCTCGAATGGTGGCAACGCCGGGGCTGAAGACGAAGCCGTTATTCTGTCCCAAGCGATAGGCAAGCCCGTCCGCGTTCAATGGATGCGCAACGACGACCTCCAGTGGTCCACTCAATCCTCTTGCGCCTTTTCCGAAGTCGAACTCGCAGTTGGCCCTCACGGCAAACTGACCGGCTATCAAATCGATCACTTCATGCCTGCCATGCAAGATGACCGCCCCATCGGCGCTATCCTCGCCGGCCTGCCCACCATGGCCGCCCCTAACGAAGAGGGATCGCTCTTCGGCATGAGCAATCAACCGAGTGACCCCTGGCTCTACGGCGTTACCCCCGCCGTTATGGAACGCGCTCATGGCGGACCACAAGTCGGCCAGGCATCTTCGCCAATCAACGTTGGCTTGCGCGATCACAGCCTCCGCACTCCGGGCCAGTACCAGCAGAACTTTCCGCGTGAAATGGCCATCACCGAGGCCGCTTACCTCGCCGGCGTCGATCCGCTGCAATTCAGAATCGATCACACAACGGAAAAGCGCGCTATCGCTGTTCTCGAATCTGCTCGCGAAACCGCGGGTTGGCAGGCGCGGTCGGGATTCGCAAATGGAACCGGTCCCAGCAAGCACGGACAAGGCGTATCGCTCATGATGCGCGGCGGCGCTTACTGGGCCTGCGTGGCGCAGATCACAGTTGATACGAATACCGGCACAATCAAAGTCGATACAGTCACGATGGTGGTTGATCCCGGTATTGTCATAAACCCTCTCCAGTTAAAACGTCAAGTCGAAGGCGGGACGGTAATGGGCATCAGCATGACTCTCCAGGAAGAACTTCGCTTCAATGACTCGACGATCACTTCGTCCGATTGGATAAGCTATCCGATCGCCACCATGGCCGAACTTCCTGAGATCAAGGTGGTTCTCCACCATCACCCGGAAGTTGGCTCTTATAGCCAAGGCTCCGAAGCCGCCAATGCTTTAGCCGCCCCCGCTATCGCCGCTGCCTTCTTCGATGCGACCGGCAAAATTGCACGCCGCCTTCCGCTAAAGCCCGCTTACATCAAAGACCTTCTAAAGGCCTAAACCCAAGAAAATCCGCATCCCGATGGAACAATATCAACCCAAAGATGCTATAACCCGCGCAAAGCGTCGTCGGCTCTACTGATCGATCCAGCGGGTCGGCTATTTTGAACGTTAGTCTGCCTCGAAGGCCTTTAAACCGCTTCAATGTCAGCTATGAACCGGGATCCCCGCCAGGAGTTGAACTGAAGCTTTGGGCGCCAACCCAGGTGTAGATGATCGGACGGATGATTGCGCCTGCGGCGCAGATGATGTTGCTGTGCCGGCCAAAGTTCAACTCTCCGTTCTTAGATGACGGCTAACATTTATAATCAACGGTCGAACTGAATCGAGTCAAGCAACCGTGTAGCCGCCTTCGGCAGTACGATGCACTTTGAGAAAATGAGCCAAGCCATCTAAGCCGAACTCACTCCCCCCTGGGACGTCAAACGCCAGCTCATCGAATTCTTGGTCTGTCATCTTGTCAATTGCGATCACAGGAGCGTTTCCCCCAGCCGGAAAGCCGGATTCCGCACAGGCAGCACGGGCTTTCCTTCGCCACAAGCGGCGCGCTTCACGAATTTAGATGAACGCACGCAACGTTCCCCTTGCAAGACTAGGAGGAATCGAGCTACACTCCTAGTCAGACTAGGAGCTTAACACGATGGGCGAAAGTGCCGATTTGCTGCCGGGGACGCTGGACATGCTGATCTTGAAAGCTATCTCTTTGAAACCGCTGCATGGTTACGGGGTATTACTCCGCATTCATCAGATCTCGGGTAAGGCTCTCGAAATCCCGCAAGGATCTTTGTATCCGGCGCTTTACCGGCTGGAGCACCAAGGACTCATTGCAGCTGAATGGGGGCAGAGCGAGAACAATCGCCGGGCGAAGTATTACACGCTGACGGCGGCAGGACGGCGGCGGCTGCGGGATGAGACTGCGGGATGGAACCGGCTGGCGTCGGCCATCGCGACTGCCCTGAACGCAACGCCGGAGGAGGTGTAAGATGCTTGCCCGGCTTCGTTCGCTTTTTCGGACCTTAATCTCACGGCGTCGATTTGAAGCAGAGATGGCGGAGGAACTGCGCTCTCATATCGAGCAATACACGGGCGACCTGGTCAGATCCGGCATTCCCCCGCAAGAGGCGCGACGGCGGGCGGCGATGGAGTTTGGGGGGATGAATACTGTCACCGGAGAGTGCCGTGAGGCGCGTGGACTGGCGATTTTCGATGAGATCGGGAGAGATCTGCGCTATGCGGTGAGACTGCTGAAGAAGGCACCGGGATTCACCATCACGGCGCTGTTAACGCTCGGATTGTGCCTGGGGGCCAACCTGACGATTTTTGCGGTAATTGACTCGGTGCTGCTTCGTCCGCTGCCCTTTCCAGAATCGTGGCAACTCGTCACGGTATTCAACACCTATCCTAAAGCCGGTGTAGACCGCGACGGTTCCTCATTGACAAATTACTACGAGCGCCGCGGGCACATTCCGGCATTCAGCTCGCTTGCGATCTACCGTTTAAAGACGTCGATCATCGGCAATACCGGGTCGACGAAGCGGGAACAGATCACGCAGGTGTCGGCGGATTTTTTCTCAACGCTTGGCATGGGTCCCGCGTTTGGACGAGGGTTTGAAGAGAGTGATCTCACGTATAAGACCGATCACGTGGCGATTTTGAGCGACGCTTATTGGCGGCAACATTTTCATGCTGACAAACACGTGATCGGGCAACAGATTCGAGTGGATAGTTTTGCGAAGACGGTGATTGGCGTTTTGCCTCCCGGTTTTCGGTTTCTGTCCTCAGAAGCACAGGTGTACTTGCCACTCTCCTCGCGGCCGGAAGACCACACTCCGCTGCAGAGGCACTCGGGTGGGAACGTGACGCAGATGATTGCGAGGCTTAGACCCGGAGCCACGCTGGCGCAGGCGCAAGCGCAGATCGACACCCAAAATAACCGATTGGAAAAGGACGATCCACAGGCGAAAATGATGGCCGATGCGGGCTTTCGTTCGATGGTTGCATCACTGCATGGCGACCACGTGGCGGCCATTCGCCCCACTCTGCTGCTGCTGCAAGCGGGAGTGTTGACCCTGCTGCTGATTGGTGCGGTGAATCTTGCGAACCTGCTTCTGATCCGGGCGAATGGGCGCGTGAGAGAGTCCGCGATTCGTGAGGCTTTGGGAGCGAGCGCCAGACATGTGGTGAGCGAGGCGATCATCGAGACCACTGTATTGACGCTGCTGGGAGGAGCACTCGGGCTGCTGGTGGGGGCAGTTGGAATCCGGCTGCTGGCTGCACTGGGCATTGAACGGCTGCCACTGGGGGCGCACATCGCCTTTGACGCCCGGATCGCAGGCGCGGCGTTCCTGGCAGCCGTCCTGATGGGAATTGCCTTTGCGACGCCACTTGCCTGGTTCCGGCTCCGGCATCTTGACAGCGCGCTCCGGTCCGAGACGCGCAGTGCAACGAGTAACCGTGCCGCTCAATTTTTCAGGCAAGGCTTTGTGATCGCGCAGGTGGCCCTGGCATTCGTGCTGCTGGCGGGAGCGGGCTTGCTCGGTCTCAGTTTGAAACGTGTGATGGCCGTCTCCCCGGGATTTCAGTCCGACCATGTTCTTACGGGCCTGATTTCACTGGTCGGGAATAAATACCCGGCGCCTGAGGCGGGGCTTGCATTCGTCGATCGCCTGGTAGGCCAAATGAGTCGTCAGCCAGGAGTAATCGCCGTCGGAATGGTGAGCAATGTACCGTTCAGTGGTTACAGCGGCAAGAGCGCCGCAGTGGTGAAGGGGTACGTGATTCGATCAAGCGAATCACCGCGCGGGCATTACTCCTACGGTGTTGGGGGCGATTACTTCCGCGCGATGGGCTTCAGCCTGCGGGCCGGGAGATTCTTGACTGGACCCGATTCGCACAGCTCCAGGCGAGTGTGCGTGGTGGACGAGGATTTCGCGCGGCATTACTGGCCAAACGGCAGCCCGCTCGGTCATCTGCTGTTCCAGGGATCGCAAAGCGGGCCAGACTCGGAAGCATTCACTGTGGTGGGCGTGGTGGGCAGCATCAAGCAGGCGGGCCTCACCGAGGAGGGAGCACAGGGCGCGGTTTACTATCCGTACATCTATCGACCAGAAAGCAACATCTTCGTGGCTGCTCGCGCCAGTACTCCTCCCAACTCACTGCGGTTGACGCTCGAAACAGTTTTGAGGCAGATAGATCCCGAACTGGCGGTCAACGATGTTCAATCGATGGACGAGCGCATCACTGACAGTTTGATCGCGCGTCGTTCACCGGCTCTGCTGGCCGGGCTATTTTCAGGCATTGCGCTGCTGTTGACCGGGATCGGCACGTACGGCGTGTTGAGCTACTCGGTGGCGCAGAGGCGGCGGGAAATAGGCGTGCGGATGGCATTGGGAGCACGGCCGTCGCAGATTCGTCAGGAGGTTCTTGTCCGCGCATTGCGTTTGTTCGCGGTGGGGGCGGCACTGGGCTCCATGGGAGCGTGGATGAGCGGGATTGCCATGCAGGCCATGCTTTTCCACGTACCGGGTGTCAGCGCGGCGGCGCTCGCCGGAACGGCCGGGATTATGGCGATTGTCTCGCTGGTCGCTTGTCTGCTGCCGGCGCACCGTGCCGCCAGCGTGTCGCCGATGCAGGCTCTTGGGGACCAGTAGCTCTGCTGAAGCGCGGCCATGAGTGGCGATGGCGCTACAAGAGTCCAAGTTACGACACATGAAAGCTCTTGCTCTAAAATGCTGACATTTTCTCGAATCCGTTTTGGCGTGCGTTCAAGACGGACCACTCCGGTTTTGCCATTGGCGCTGGGCGGGCATTGCGCTATCCGGCAGATGTGATCCCTTTCGCCGGTCTCGAGAGGACGCGGGCCCGGATGGGATGTTTGCGCTGCGGGGATCGGATGGAGCCTGGCGAGAGTATCTACTTCAACCGCCGAAATCGAACGCCTAATCGCGCGCTGCGAAGCCGAACTGCACCTGCCCCAATCAGCAGCGCCACACTCAACAATGCGAGGCTGGAGGGTTCGGGTGTCGCGGAGCCAACAGGATAGCCGATCGTAGGTTCTACATCGATGGAGCCTGCGATCACGCCGGAATCGTTGATGGAATCGAGGGCTGGCTCCACACCAGTGTAGCTCCCGTTTTCATACACGAATCCACTGGTATAGTTCGAGTTTGGGATCGGAATCCAGCCGACGATCTCTCCCAGATCGTTGAGGCCTGTGACATTCGTGCTCAAAGCACCGGGGAATGCTATGGTGATGAATTTGCCTCTGCTATAGAAGAACGATTCGCTGACTCCCGCGGAAGTATAGTAAGTGCCTGTAATCTGGCCGCGGGCGTTCACCAGATTGAGGCTGGTGCCTTCAGCGCCCGGAAAGTCGAGCGTCTGGAACACCCCGCCTTTGTCGATGAAACCATGCAACACGCGTTTGCTGTCGAAGTAAGCTCCCACGATCACGCCCGAATCGTTGATGTCATTGGCCTGAGTGAGCCCTGATCCGGCAGACGGATCCACCACGGTCTTTGCAACACCGTTTTGCCACAGGTAACTGCCGTCGATGGAGACTGCGAGGCTTGGGTACTCACCACCATGATCGGCGTAGACATGTCCGTAGGCGCCAACCACTTGACCCGCGTCATTCAGGCCGCCAAAGTTAACGACCTGTGGGTATTTGCTTTTCGGATTGTAGTTCGGGCCATTGATCTGAGTCCAAGCTTCGCCATTCCAGAAATTAGCCTCGTGGTATCCGACAAATGACTCGTAGTATGCACTGACGACGATTTGGCCCTTGTTGTTGAATCCCACGCTCGCGCCGTAGCAGTTGTTCAGCGGCAACCCGCATGGCCCGGATGGGTACTGCGGGAGTTCAATCAAAGTAGAGGGCGGAGTGTAGACAGTCGCCTCCATCGAGTCGGCATCAGGCTCGGTAAAAGCGACCTGGTTCGAATTGTTAATCATGTAAGGTCCGCTTGGGGTGTTGCCATACAAATTCGGAATGGGTTCAAATTTGAAGCTGTCGGCCAGTATCCGGGTCCGAAGGCCGAAGACTGTCAGGACTGCCAGGAACCACACTGTTCGCACGGTCACAATTCAATTCCTCCATGGATCGAGTATCGAAAGAGAAGTGCGCTAGAGCCGCCCAACTTAGCCACCGCTTCGCGGGGCGACCTTTACTTTTCGATGAACGGCAGCATCGGAAAATCGTTGCTTTCGCGTCGGTATTCTATCACGGAATTAAGACTCGGCCGCAGGGCGGAACGTATCTTTCCTACGCGGAAAGATTGCATTCCGATATCCGGCAATCCGTGCGCCTGATGCTGAAGAATCTGGGTCTTAATGCCGTGGAGGTGGCCTGGAGCCGGGGTCGCGTGATAACGAAAAGAGTAGTTTTAGATCAGAGCCCGAACATCTCTGCAGCCACCCTTGTTACATCAGTAGCGCCCATCGCGGAATTGACTTGAATTGAGGACAGTCCAAGATCTGTGATCTGCTCTGAAGTGCTCGCTGGTAATTGCTGGTTCTCGCAAGAAATCGAAGTTGGATCCACGTCGCTGCTCGATTACCATTTCGCGGAACTCGGGCTAAGAAGTTTGATCGTGATGATCGGATCGGGTATATACGTGCGAACAGTTTACGATCCAGTGCCACAGTTTGGGATCGTGCCAGCAAACGCCCGGCAAGTAAAGCTAAGTTTACGAAGTCATGTGCTGGCGCCCGGGGTTGAATCTGAAAGCGTAGAGGTTTTTCGAATGTTAGTGGAGTTCGTGAAATCGTTAGTGGCGGTTGGTCGTGCGTGCGGGAAACCGCGCACCCGGCTTTTTCGCGGTGTGGGGTTCCTGGACGGAATTCACGCTATGATTTAATCCTCGTTTATGAGGAGCCGGATCATGCAAGCCTGTGGTACTGCCTTAGTATTGACTTTCCTGGCGGTCGGATCAGTGGCTGGTGCTGCCGCGCAGCAGGACGAATTACTAGTTCTGTCGAAAGCCGACCATACGCTGGCGATGATCGATGCCGAGAGTCTGAAGGTGGTGGGTAAGGCGCCGATTGGTCCTGATCCTCACGAAGTGATTGCTTCGGCGGACGGCCATCACGCCTATGTATCGAACTACGGCGGGGGAGCCTACAACACGCTGGCGGTGGTGGATCTTGAAGAACGCAAGGCATTGACGCCGATCGATCTTGGACCGCTACGGGGACCGCACGGACTCACGTTTGTGGGAGGAAAGCTCTGGTTTACGGCTGAAGGGGCGAAGGTGATCGGGCGGTATGATCCGGCGGCGAGCAAGGTGGATTGGGTTCTGGGGACCGGGCAGAACCGGACGCACATGATCTATGTCACGCCGGACCAAAAGCGCATTTACACGACGAATGTGAGTTCCGGGACGGTCACG
>CBAAAA010000013.1:13217-22171 GCA_964658695.1 uncultured Solirubrobacteraceae bacterium
GGCCGCCTCCCGGAGGCGGTGCTCCGCCCGCTGGAGGACGGCCCAATGGACCGCGCCGTCCTCCAGGTCCGATGGGCCCTCCCGGTGGTGATTGGGACGAGATTGAAGTTCCTGTCGGCCGCAGCTCCGAGGGTTTTGATGTCACACCGGACGGAAAGCAGCTTTGGGCTGCGAACGCGCAAACGGGAGCGATCTCTATTGTGGATCTTCGTTCAGCGAAGGTCACCGACACGATTCAGTCGGGAGCAATGGGAGCGAATCGACTCAAGTTCACTCCTGATGGAAAGCTGGTATTTATCTCCTCCCTGGCCAATGTCGGCGTGATCATCCTGGACGCTGCGACGCACAAAGAACTGAAGCGGATTGACACCGGCGGTCATGGAGCGGCGGGAATCCAGATGCAGCCGGACGGTACCCGAGCATTTGTAGCTTGCACCGGTGACGGGTACGTAGCGGTTGTCGATTTGAAAACGCTCGCCGTAAGCGGAAAGATTGATGCGGGGCCAGAGCCCGATGGTATGGCCTGGGTAGCCGCCAGACAATAGAGTTTTCAGCCTCGTGCGGCTGATTTTCGAGGAGCTGATTTCTTGGTAGCGAGCGGGGTGGCCTTTTCCTGCACGGCGGGAGTTTGCTGCTCTCGCGCGGCAGGCTTCTTCAACGCCGCAAGACTCCTTTGCAGCGCATCCGTGATGTCGACCACCGCGGCCTGTCGGGACGGCTTTTCGTTGATTTCCACCGGCTGTCCCGCAACCTTTTTGGCGATGATCGCTTCGATCTTCTCGCGGTACGTATCGTGGTATTTCTCCGGCTCGAAGGGCGCGCTTAACGAGTGGATCAGGGTCTCCGCCAGCTTCAGCTCTTTCTCGCTGACCACGTCGACATTGGCGCGGTACTCTTCATCGGCACGCACTTCGGAGCTGTAGAACATGGTATGAGCGATCAGGCCCTTCCTGCTGGGCCGAAGGATGACGACGTGTTCACGGCTGTGCATGGCAAATTGCGCCACGGCCACCAGGGCAGCCGTCTGAAGCGCTTTGTAAAGAAGTGCGTAGGCCTTCTCGCCCGCTTCTTCCGGAGCGACGTAGTAGGACGTCTCGAAATAAACTGGATCGATCTCGGACAGCTGGACGAACTCTGAAATTTCCATCTGGGTGGCAGTTTTCGGAGCAATGCTCTTCAGTTCGTCGGGCTCGATGGCGACGAACCGGTTCTTTTCGTACTCGAAACCTTTGACGAGTTTCTGCGGGGCGACCTGTTCTTCGGTTCCTTTGCGTACCGAGACCAGCTGAACGGGCACAAGTGTCTCGGGAACTCGAGATGGCGCACCGCGTTGTTCGATGACGGAGGGCGATTTCACTGCTTCGAGGCGGCCGCCACCGTTTTTTCCAGCCGACCGGGAAGGCGCCTCGGCTTCTTCGTCAGACTCCTCGTCCGAGTCATCGTCCGACCTTTGGGCTTCGCGTCCTGAGCCGCGCGATGGAGTTTCGCGGACCATCCGTCGAAAACTGACCCGCTCAGCCCGGGCCGCTCGAAAGAGGCGCACCGGGATTGAGATCAAGCCAAAGGTAATGTATCCGCGCCAGATTGTGCTTGCCATTTGCCGCTCCGTTAGGTGGGATTATACGTCAGCGTAAATGGTTACATTTCAGTGAGATTTAGTGGTCGTGAGATTCTGCTAGTCAGAGGTTCTCAGCAGGAGTTGATCCGCCGTACGTTCTTGTTTCGAGCCCTCTGCGCGTCGCCGCTGCTGGGCTTGACGGCAGAATCGGTCCGGGGGCAGATCCCGGTCACGCTTAAGCCGAAAACGATTTCCGGCTTCGAGGGCTATGCCCGGAAGGTGGAAACAGAGCAACTGGATCCGCAGTGGCACAGCGAACGTTTTCTCCGGCTGGACGGTGACGCCGCGCTTCGACACCGTGTTCTTGCCGGGGAGATCTCGATCCGCGAGGGAGTGGACGACAATCCCGTGGACATTGCGGATGGGTTGATCCATGACTGGATCGGCGATGTATTCTTTCCGCGCGTGAGTATGCGCAGAGTACTGGACATGCTGCAGGACTTTGACAGGCATTCGAGCGTCTATCCGGAGATCACAAGCTCGCGCCTGCTGCACCGCAGCGGTGATGCGGTTTCAGGATACTGGCGGCTGGAGAAGAAGGACCAATTGATTCCGGTGGTCCTGGACGTCATCGATAATGCCAAATACGAGCAGGTTTCCCCGGGCAAGTGGATTTCGCACGCCTACGCAAAAGACATTGTCGAGGTGGAAAACGCCGGCAAGCCAAATGAGAAGAAATCACGGCCAGGCCGGGGCAATGGCTTCCTCTGGAGACTGTATGCGTATTGGTCGCTGAAGAGTATCGATGGCGGGGTGTTGGGTGAATGTCGCACGCTGTCGTTGTCGCGCGGTATTCCGGCTGGACTGGGTTGGATGATCAAGCCATTGATCAAGAGCTTTCCAAGGGAATCGTTGACCGCCACGCTGGATGAAACCAGAAAAGCGTTGGGCAACCCGGTTGGAGGTTAGACGCCGACCCTCATGGCAGCTGGCGATATGGGTTGGGAGGAGCGGTGGAAGAGCTTACGCATCGATCGCCAGATCCAACCTAACAGGACGATAGACACTAAAAAAGCAGCGAGTGCGATTCCGCCCAGGATGAGCGGATGAAAGGAGACCAGAACGGCGCCGGGAAACGTGATGGCATCTCCGAGTAAGCTGAGCGCCCAGTTTGAAAAAGGCTCCGGGGACATGTTGGCTGCCAGTCGGGTGGCGCTCTTGGTGGCATGGGAACTGAGGGCGATCCCGCCGCCCAGCAGGAGGGCGAGCAATCGGACTTTTGGGTCGAAGTGCGCGAACGAAGCTGCGGCGAGCACTGCTCCGGCCGGCACCCGCACAAAGGTATGCACGATATCCCAGGCGGAATCGACGGCAGGCACTTTATCCGCGATGAATTGAGCGGAGTAAAGGGCGCCGGCTGCAATGAGGATCCAGGTGTGTGCGAGGTACTGCAAGTCTCCCGGAAGCTGGGCGAGATGGAAGCGCTGCATGAGGCCCAGGACCAGGACCGTAGCATAGAGATTGATCCCGGAGAGCCAGGCTGAACCCATGGCGAACCCTAGCGTTCCGAGGTCCATAGTTAAACGCCGGCCGCGCTGGAGGCAAGGGGCCTTCGCGACCAGGATCGCAGACGTACACCGAGGGCCAAGAGCGTGACGCCGAAGATCAGCTCATAAACTCCAATCCACACTGCGATTACCAAGGCGCCCGCGAGAGGAGAAGCGACCAATAAGATTCCGAACGCGATCGAGATGACGCCCGCCAGGCCCAACAAAATCTCGCCGGCAATGTGCCTGCGTAAGCGGGAGGCAGCAAGAATTTCAAGCACGCCCGTGACAACCGCCCAGACCGCAACCACGTAAACCAGAGCGATGGTGGTGATTGCCGGCCAGGCAAACGTCGCGACCCCCGCCAGGACGCCTATAATTCCCTCCCCTATCAGAAATCCCCAGCGTTCGTGATGCTTGGAGGCGCGCACAGCACCGATGAAGCTTAGAACTCCATCCAGCAATGCATAAACTCCGAATAGTAGAACCAGGGCGCCAATGGTAACACCCGGCCATATAAGCGTGACGATGCCCAATGCGATTGCGATCAGGCCGCGAACCACCAGAGCCCACCAGTTGCCTGCGATTGCAGGGGTCATACGGATCGTCCTCCTCCGCTCATTCTGGCACTATTTAGAAACTGGCTCACCCGTCGAACGATTTCCGCCTTGGGCTGCGCTCCGACAATCCGGTCTACTTCGCGTCCTCCCTGGAGGATGAGCAGGCAAGGGATGCCGCGCACCTGGAAGCGATCAGACGTCGCCGGATTTTCGTCTACATTCAACTTACCGACGAGCAGCCGACCCGCCATTTCGCTGGCTAGTTGGTCCACAACGGGCGCGATCATCTGGCAGGGGCCGCACCAGGGAGCCCACATATCGAGCAACACCGGCAATGGGGAACTCGCTATTTCAGCCGAAAAATTGGCGTCGGTAATGGTGAGGGGCTTCGCTGCGATGGAAAGTGGAGTTTTGCAATTACCGCAGATCGGCACGAGCGACCCGGAAAGTCTGGCCTCCGGCACCCGGTTATTCGTTCCGCAAATCGGGCATCGGATAATGAGGCTTTCTGGCATTGTGATCGGAGATGAGACTCAGCCCGGCTGCTGATTGTGACTCATTGAAACCAGATTCGTAACCACAACTTTTTCAAACATGAGCACTGTCCTGCACGCCAGAGCTTTGCTGTTCGACATGGACGGCACGCTCGTCGATTCTGCCGCCAACGTGGAACGCGCCTATCGATGGTGGGGCGGACTCCACAACCTGGTCATGGAGCCGATTCTCGCTGTCGAACGCGGACGCCCGCATCGCGAAGTAATGGCGCAATTTACGACCGGCCTTGATCTGGATCAGGAGTCCGCGCGATTCACCGACTTTGAATCCTCAGATGAGGCGGGAATGCCGCTGGTGCCAGGGGCCGCAGAGGTAATTCGCGTTGCACAGCAGGGGCGCTGGGCGGTGGTTACGTCCGCGAAAAGACGCCTGGCGGAGATGCGATTCCGTGTGACCGGCCTGCCGCTTCCAAAGGCGCTGATCACGGCGGACCTGATTCAGCGAGGCAAGCCTGACCCGGAATGTTACCTGCTGGCGGCGCAATTGCTTGGGACCGCACCTTCCGAGTGCATCGTGTTTGAGGATGCGTTTGCGGGGGCCGAAGCCGGGCGCCGGGCCGGCATGACGGTAGTCGGGGTCAACACCGGAGGAGACCTTACAGGGACCGATGTTCTGATCCGGGACTTTCTGGACGTTGAGGTTCAGTATGGGGCGGACGGCTGGTTCACGGTTCTGGTGCGCTAACGCGTGGTGCACTAACGCTTTTTGCGTGCGAACAACATGGCGCTCCAGTTCTTGTCCACCGAGCAGATCTTGTAATCCACCAGGCCGAGGCAGAGGCCGGTCTCGCGCACTGCGGGCTCGGTTATTCCGCGGTGCCCGCTGGAGGTTTTCTTGTGCCACAGCATCCACAGTTTGGTCGTGTCTGCCCGGTCCCGCATCTGGGAGAAGACCTGTCTCAATGAGTCCGGATCATGCAGGAAGCAGAGTGTCACATCGGCGTCGCCTTCGACGAACTCGACTGCGGCTGGCAATTCACCGAGAGCTCCTTCGATATGCGGGGGCGGATCGATACACGCCAGTTTAGACCCTTCCTTCAAGCCTAATTTCTGAGCGATAGTCCGCCCTCCGTAACGATCCATCATGGCGGCTGGGACTTTCGCCTGGGTCGGCTGGTCCTTCAGGGCGGCGGCCACGGATTTGACCAGTTCCGCCGCACCGGAGAACACGGCGTCGGGCATGAGCGCGCGCAGGGTAGCCACTTTCTGCTCGTCCCCCTGGCAGAACACGATGGGAGTCTGTCGTGTGGAGGGCGATTGACGGATGGCGATCGCGATTTCCTTTCCTTGCGATGGCAGCCGCGACAGATCAATCACAAAG
Organism: uncultured Solirubrobacteraceae bacterium; assembly: GCA_964658695.1. GTDB lineage: Bacteria > Acidobacteriota > Terriglobia > Bryobacterales > Bryobacteraceae > Bog-105. The sequence goes on from CBAAAA010000013.1 coordinate 18,758, forward strand.
GCGTCGGGCGGCGTTTTACGCCACTGCCGCATGAGCCCGGTACTGAATTCTTCGTGGTAATCCACCGAATGTCCCGCTTTACCAAGCTTGTGCAACAGCCCTTCCGCTTCGGCGGCTCTCCAGTGCAGGAGTCGCAGATGTGCCATGACTGGGCATTGTACTCGAAAAAAGCCCAGGCTTCATACTGGACGTGACGTCTGGATTCTCCATGCAAATTTCGAGTGCAGCCTCCGCACTACCCCGCCACTATTACCCGCAGAAGGTGCTGATTGAAGCGTTTCGCGCCCACTGGGGGAACCGGCTGGATCGCTTTCAAGTGCTGGAGCGCCTGCATGCGGCGACTCAGGTTGACGGCCGGTATCTGGCGGTTCCGATTGAGAAATATCCGTTCCAGTCCTGGGGCGAGGCGAATGATTTCTGGATTGAGGCTTCGCTAGAACTGGGCGAACAGGCGATCTGCCGGACCCTGAGTAAGTCCGGTATTGATCCGGCGACCATCGGGGCTTTCTTCTTCGTTTCAATTACGGGAGTATCGAGCCCTTCCATTGAGGCGCGGCTGATGAATCGGATGCATCTGAATCCCCATATCAAACGGGTGCCGATTTTCGGGCTGGGGTGCGTGGCGGGCGCGGCAGGCATTGCTCGTGCGGCGGACTATGTAAAGGCGTTTCCGAAGCAGTCGGCGCTGCTGTTGTCTGTGGAACTCTGCTCGCTGACGGTTCAGCCGGACGATCTCTCGCCAGCCAACCTGATTAGCTCCGGGCTTTTCGGGGATGGCGCAGCGGCGGTCATCGTCTCGGGCGCTGAATGCGAAGGAGCGCCAGGTCCCCAAGTAGTGGCCACACGCTCTACCTTTTATCCCGAGACAGAGCGGGTGATGGGCTGGGATATTTCGCACAAGGGCTTCAAGATTGTCCTGTCACGCGAGGTGCCGGATGTCGTCGTCAAGAATCTTGGCCGCGATGCGGACAGCTTTCTTGCAGAGAACGGGCTCACGCGCGACGACATTAAGAGCTGGGTCATTCACACCGGGGGACCGAAAGTTCTGGAGGCTACCGAGACAGCGCTATCTTTGAAAGCCGGCGATCTGGACGCGTCGTGGGCCTGTTTGCGAAAGACCGGCAACTTGTCGTCTGCTTCGGTGCTGTTTGTGCTGGAAGAGGTGATGGAAAACCGCCGCCCTGAGCCGGGTACCTGGGGCATACTGGCCGCGATGGGTCCCGCCTTCTGTTCTGAGCTTGTTCTGCTTCGCTGGTAGCGACGTTGCAGTCAGAAGAGACTCAGGCAGAAGAAACCCAGGTACAAGAAACCTAGGGGGTCGTTCCAAGCATCTAATCTTCTAATGCTGAAAGTGCCTGGATTTCTTCTGCTTGCTTCGCTAGCGTTGGCTGCTCAGTATCCAGGACAGTACCCACCTGGTAGCTATCCTCCTGGAGGCTATCCGCCCGGCCAAGGGCCTAATTCCCCAGGAGGCGGCATTTCGCTTCCATCCCGGCATAAGAAAAGCAGCAAGAACCAGGAAGAAACAGTCAAGCAGGCGACCTTTGAAGCCGACGGCATGACGGTCTCGAATGATGGCAAAAAGCTGGTGATTCACACCAACGACGGGCGTTGGATCAGTTCAACCATTGCGACCGATACCAAGTGGACTCGCAGCGGCGCCGATATCAAGCCGGAGAAGGTGATCCCGCGCACTACGGTGCACATCGAGGCAATGGAAGATGATCAGGCATATCTGACGGTGTCAACAGTCGAATTGCTGAAGGACGCCCCCGTTGAGACAGGGGAAGACGTCTCTGAGCGCCACGCCGCGCCAAGGCCGGAAGGCGAGGACTATCTGGCGCGGCCTACCATTATGCACGATCCGGACGAAGATCCGAATCATCCCGTTCTAAAGCGGGGCAAGCCGAAGAGCACGGACCTGCCTGGCGGGGACGACACCGCAGTAGCGCCGGCTTCTAAATCGCAGCCCGTTGCCGGAGGAACGAAGAAACCGTCTTCGAGCGACGATTTCAGCATTGACGATAAGCCACTGACTACGAACACCAAGGCGCCGGGCGGAGAACTCCTCGAGCGAACGAAGGAGTGGGCGGGCAGCTTTACCTCCGGTCTTCCCAATTTCGTCTGCCAGCAGTTTACAACGCGTTATACCGAAGTGTCGCGGTCAGAAGGCTGGCAGGCTCAGGACGTGGTAACGGCCAAAGTCGTCTACGAAGACGGCAAAGAAGACTATCACGATATTACCGTCGGCGGAAAGAAGACCAGCAAGAGCATGCTGGACCTTGGCGGGTCCACGTCTACGGGAGAGTTTGCATCGATGCTTTCGAGCATATTCGATCCAGTCCGCAATACGAATTTCAAATTTTACCGGAGTACCAGCTCCCATGATGGCGAGTCGGCGATCTACGATTTCAAGATCACGCTTCCACGCTCCGACTGGACGATTACCATCGGCGGCCAGACGCTACGTCCCGCTTATAGCGGCAGCATCTGGGTAGACAAGGCGACGGCGCAGGTGCGGCGCATTGAACTGCAGGCTGACAACGTTCCGAAAAATTTCCCGCTGGATGAAATCCAGAGCGCCATCGACTACGAACAGGTCAACTTAGGGACTGCAAAGTTCCTTCTCCCCACACATGCCGAAAACCTGAGCTGCCAGCGCGGCTCGTCCTTCTGCACGAAAAATGCCATTGACTTCCGCGATTATCACAAGTACAGCGGAGAAAGCTCCGTCACCTTCGGCAAGTAGAAACATCGGCAGTGAGTCCGGTTCCGTAGTCAATCGCTCAAATGCGAGTCGTGCGTTCGCATTTTCTTGTTTTGCGGCGGCCCGAGATCAGGCAGTTATTTTTCCTCTCCAGCTCCGATTTTCGTTGACTTGCTTTTGCACCGGTAGGATGCTTAATTACATCTGGACAAGAAAGGTTCTTGTGTGGGCGCAAGGTTCCTCAAATGACCAGATATATAATCGCCCTTGATACTTTGCGGAACTAAGTGAGTTGCCCGGTTCAATATGGCTCAAATATTTCGACCTAGCGCAAATACGCTGGCTAAGGTCTCAATCTTCGGTGTTGTCTTCCTGGCCGCCGCTACTATCTCCGTCGCGTACATCATTGACCGTGGTCCCTGGAACACAGCAGTGCAAAGCGCGCCGATGCAGCCGATCCCTTTCAGTCACAAGCACCATGTGAAGGACGACGGGATTGATTGCCGGTACTGTCACACGAGTGTAGAGAACTCTGCGTATGCGGGAGTACCGCCGACTGAGACCTGCATGACCTGTCACTCGCAGATCTGGTCGAACGCGACGGTGACGCAGCCGATTCGCGACAGCTGGGCGAGCGGGAAATCGATCGAGTGGACGCGAGTTCATGACTTGCCGGATTTCGTTTACTTCAACCACAGCATTCACCT
>CBAAAA010000014.1:0-22128 GCA_964658695.1 uncultured Solirubrobacteraceae bacterium
CCAAGGTAAGACTCTTGAATCTGTAGAATGCCTCCGTTAAGCAACCAGTATTTCACTTCGAAAACCAGCGCGCACTGAGACTGCAAGAGTATGTTTTGTCAGCACTTCCGCCCGAAACTTCCCCCCAGACTTCGGCCTGCGAGACGAAGGATCAGCGTGATATCCTTGAGCGACATATGGGTGAGCAGCGCGCCCAATATCGCTCCTTCCGACGTTCCCGGGCAACGTGAGTTCTATCCTCCAACTTGAAGATCCCGTGGCCGTAGCCACGCTAATTGACCATACCCTCCTCAACCCAAAGGCGACACGTGAAGACGTCGATCGTCTGTGCGAAGAGGCCGCGCAATATCGATTCGCGTCTGTATGTATCAATCCCTATTGGGTGGAGCGCGCGGTCGAGCTTCTACGGGAGTCTCCGGTCAAGGTCTGCACCGTCATCGGGTTCCCGCTGGGCGCAAATCTTACCCGGGTCAAGCGATTCGAGGCGGAAGCCGCGCTGGCCGGTGGGTCTCGTGAACTGGACATGGTCCTGAATGTGGGAGCGCTGCTTTCAGGGCAGTTCGCCACCGTTCGTAATGAGATAGAGGCTTTGGCGAGCGTTGCCCACTCTGGCCAGGCGATCCTGAAAGTGATTCTTGAAACTTGCCTCCTGACCGACCTGCGGAAAGTGACTGCCTGTGAACTCGCCCTCGAGGCCGGAGCGGACTTTGTCAAAACTTCCACCGGGTTCTCCACCTCTGGTGCGACGGCGGCCGATGTGGCTCTCATGAGAAGAATTGTGGGAGAGGCCCTCGGCGTCAAGGCATCCGGCGGAATACGAACTCTGGAAAGCTTGAGAGAAATGGTGTCCTCCGGGGCGACGAGGATCGGAACCAGTTCGGGCGTCCACATTATTGAGGAGCTTCACCACATACACCTGGCGGCAGCGCCGGACCGCCAGGACACGGGAAGTGCCGGCTACTGATGGCCCCCCCGCAAAAGGAACAAGTCCGTTTTCGGGAGCGAGCAGAACTTCTTGACTTTCTGTTAGAAGTCAGCACCGTTACCTCCGAGACTCTGGATCTCGATAAGCTTCTCTCAAGTGTTGCGGAAATCATCAAGGACGTGATCCCGCATGATCTTTTCGCCATCCTTCTCTATAACGAACGTACGAGAACGCTGCGCATGCGGTACTCGATCGGTCATCGCGAGGAAGTTGCCAACAAGCTGCTGATCGGACCTGGCGAGGGCATCACCGGAGTTGCCGCGGCTAGCCGTCAACCGGTTCTGGTGAAAGATGTTCGAACCGATTCGCGCTACCTGAATGCACTGGACGCGGTGCGAGCGGAACTGGCGGTCCCAATGCTGATCCGCGGAAAGCTGGTAGGCGTTATCGACCTGCAATCCACACGCCTGAACGCATTTTCAGAGCAGGACCGCGCCCTGCTGGCGCTCATTGCAAGCCGGGTTGGGGTCGCGATCGACAATGCACGCTTGTACCGCCGCGTCGAGCGCCAGAATCGCACTTTGCGCGTACTGGCTCACCTCTCACAAGAATTCAGTTCCATCCTGGAGATCGACGAACTGCTGACCAAGGTGGCGGTTACAGTTCGCGCGCTCATCAACTTCGATGCGTTTAGTATTTTTCTGGCCGACTACGAGCGCGAGTTGCTTCGCTGCCGTTTCAGCCAGCGCTATGACACCACGGGAACCATCGACAATATAGCCTTTGGAAAGGGCCTGACAGGGGCTGCTGCCGCATCACGGCAGATTGTTCGTGTCGGCGACGTAAGCCAGGATCCTCGCTATGTTGCTTCGCACAGCGACATCCGTTCGGAGATTGCAGTTCCCCTGATCCTGCATGACCGCGCAATCGGGGTGATGAACCTTGAAAGTGCCCGCTACAGCTTCTTTACTGAAGAACATGCACGCGCACTGAGCCTGCTGGCGCCGCAGATCGCGACTTCGGTGGAGAACGCCCGGCTCTACGAGGAGCTGGCCCAGCGTGAGAAGCGCATGGAGCAGGACTTGACAGCCGCATACAAGCTTCAGTCCGTTCTCCTGCCTCGCACTGTCTCCGATGTGGCGGGTTTGGAGGTGGCGATCAAGAGCCGGCCCGCTCGCGAGATCACCGGCGACCTCTACGACTTCTTCGAGCACACCGAAGACTACACGCTTATAGCGTTCGGAGACGTCAGTGGGAAGGGAGCCGCTGCTGCAATCTACGGCGCATTGATCTCCGGTCTGCTGCGGATCCTTGCTCCACGCCGGGGCACGCCCGCCCAGCTGATGAAGCTTCTCAACGAGGCGCTTCTGGAGCGAAAGGTGGACGCGCAGTACGCCACGCTTTCACTCCTTCTTTGGAACGCCAACAAGCGGACGTTCACCATTTCCGCCGCCGGAACGCTGCCGCCGCTCATCCTGCGCAACGGCAAGATCCTGAACATTCAAGTAACGGGAGTTCCCATCGGGCTGCTCGATGAGCGCACGTACGATGAAGTTGACTTCGTCGCTCAACCTGGTGATCTGGTTGTCCTTTATTCAGACGGCGTGGAAGATCAGCTGGCCGAGGAGGGTGATTACGGACGCGATCGGCTGGAGAAAGTACTGCTCGCTAACTCAGCCGAAAAACCTCAACAAGTGATCGCCAAAATATTCGACGACATAGACGTGTTTCGTGGCGCAACCGGTCTGACTGACGATCAGAGCGTGGTCGCAGCCCGGGTGCTTTAGTCTGGACCCGGGGTGCTTTAGTCTAAAAACGATGCGTCCCCTGGACGATTTCCACTACAGGAACAGCAGCCTGTACTGCGAGTCAGTGAGCCTCGATGCCCTGGCTTCGCAGTTCGGCACGCCGGCTTATGTTTACTCCTCGAATTCGATCGTCACCCGTTTCCGCGCCTATGACAGAGCTCTGGCCGGTCTTCCGCATCGGGTGTGTTTTGCCGTCAAAGCGAACTCGAACCTTGCGGTTTTGTCGCTTCTGGCTCGCGAAGGAGCCGGATTCGATATCGTTTCAGGGGGAGAACTTTACCGGGTCTTAGCTGCCGGAGGCGATCCCAAGTCGGTTGTATTCTCAGGGGTCGGAAAGTCCGAACCGGAAGTTCAGTACGCGCTTGAATCGGAGATTCACAGCTTCAATTGTGAATCGAAGGACGAGATCGGGATGATCTCAAAGATCGCTTCCAAGCTTGGTAAGGCCGCCTCTATTGCGATCCGCGTCAACCCCGACGTTGACGCCGTAACGCATCCATACATCTCGACCGGGCTTCGCGAGCACAAGTTCGGCATAGATATTGGGGCCGCATTTGAAATGTACCGGTGGGCGGCCGGTCTGCCAGGGATCTTGACGGAAGCCGTCAGCTGCCACATCGGTTCTCAATTGCTGACCGTCGAGCCGCTGCTCGAAGCGGCGGATAAAGTTCTTGATCTGGTCCGGTCTCTGCGGGCTTCCGGCCTACCGATCCGGACGCTCGACCTTGGCGGCGGTCTTGGTGTTCCGTACCAGGCGGACGACCGCTCCGTCTCAATTGAAAGTTTTATCGAGAAACTCCGGCCAAGAATCTCCAATATCGACATTGAGCTTCTACTGGAGCCGGGCCGCTCGATCGTGGCGGAAGCAGGGATCCTGCTCAGCCGTGTGCAGCTTGTGAAGCAGAATGGCGGAAAAACTTTCGTGATTCTGGATGCCGCGATGAACGACCTGATCCGGCCGGCGTTGTATCAGGCTCACCACGAGATCATTCCAGTAAGCGCTTCCTCTGACGCTTCGTTGCGAAAAGCCGATGTAGTGGGCCCGGTCTGTGAGAGTGGTGACTTCTTTGCACGCGATCGGGAACTCCCGCCGCTGCAGGCCGGCGACCTGGTTGCCATTTGCACGGCCGGAGCCTATGGCTTCGTGCAGGCTTCCAACTACAACTCGCGACCCAGGCCGTGTGAACTTTTAATTGCTGGGGAACGTATACAGGTTGCCCGGAAACGTGAGACCTTAGAAGATCTGATTCGAGGGGAGTCTTCGTGGCAATTGTCAGACCTTCAGCATGAATCCATCGCCGGCAATATCCGTACAGGGTCTTCATAAGTCTTACGATAATTTCGAAGCCGTTAAAGGAATCGACCTCGAAGTTCGCCAAGGCGAGGTATTCGGGTTACTCGGTCCAAACGGGGCAGGCAAAACGACGACCATTGAGATTCTGGAGGGCCTCAGGCCGCGCACCAGCGGCAAGGTCTCTGTTCTGGGCTTCGATCCGGGAACTCAATCACGCGAGATCAAAGATCGGATCGGTGTCTGCCTCCAGGCCACCAATCTTCCTGACAAGATAAAGGTGCGGGAAGCTCTCGAACTGTTCGATGCGTTCTATACGCATCATGCAGATCGCAACAAGCTGCTGGATCGGCTTCAGCTATCGGACAAAAAAGAAGCGTTGTACAAGTCCCTTTCCGGGGGCCAGAAGCAGCGTGTGGCTCTCGCTTTAGCGCTGCTTAACGAACCGGCGCTCTTGTTTCTCGACGAGCCTACAACGGGACTGGATCCGCAGGTCCGGCTGGAAATTCATGGCGTCATCCAGGAGTTGAAGGAAGACAAACGCTCCATTCTGATAACCACTCACTATATCGACGAAGCTGAAAAGCTTTGTGATCGCGTTGCCATTATCGATTCCGGGAAGATCATCGAGGCTGGCTCGCCAAGAGAGATCCAGCAGCGGGTGCTCGGCCACACGCTGGTGGAGATTACCATCAATGAGCCTGCTCCCTTTGAAACGCTTCCAGAAGGTTTGCGGGCGGAGCGCCACGTTATCAGCAACGACGGCAGGACAGTCTCCATGCAGACTCAGTCCGCCGCTGCGACGATTGTAGAACTCGTCAAGTGGATCGAGGCGCAGCAGCTCAAGCTGGTCGATATTCATATGAAGCGGCCCACTCTGGAAGACGTCTTCATCGAACTGACGGGAAAGAAGCTTCGGGAATAATGCGTTCCTACATCGCCCTCATTAAGAACAACCTCCTGCTGATGGGTCGGGATCGGGCTGTTCTGTTCTTCAGCTATCTCTTCCCGCTGACGTTTTTCTTTCTGTTTGCCCAGGTCTTTCATGCGGCCGAAAATCCGGGGGACATGGCCCAGGTCATCGCAATGGTGATCATCATCGGCATTCTGGGGGCGGGATTCTTTGGCGCCGGCATGCGAACCGTCCAGGATCGCGAGACCAACGTGCTCAGGCGCTTCAAGGTTGCCCCTATCAGCCCTTTGCCGGTGATCGTGGCGTCGATGGTATCCGGCCTGGTCAGCTTCATGCCTACCGTTTTCCTGTTCTTTTTTTTCGGTCATGTGATCTACCACATGCCGTTGCCGGCCAGGATGGGCTCGCTGCTGGTCTTTATTTGTCTCGGCTTGGTCTCGTTTCGCGCCATGGGGATGATCGTGGCTTCTGTCGTGAACTCATCGCAGGAGGCGCAGCTCGTCATACAGCTTCTCTACCTGCCGATGTTGTTCTTGAGTGGCGCTACTTTTCCGGTGAGCATCATGCCGACCTGGGTGCAGATCGTCGCGCAGTTCCTGCCCGCGACTTATCTGTTTCAGGGCGCCACGTCCATCATGATCGGCGGCGAGGGACTGGCGAGTAACTGGTTCGCTGTCGTTGCCCTCACCCTCGCTATGTGCGTCGCGCTGTTTGTCGGCGTGAAGCTGTTTCGTTGGGAGAAGGAAGAGAAAATCGGCGGGAAAGCGAAGCTATGGATTCTCGTCGTCCTCGCTCCTTTCTTTCTGCTCGGCATCTATCAGGCGAAAACCAAACAGAGTATTGAGAAGGCGAAGATTCTCGCTCGCGCCCAATCGCGCACTCGCACGGTGCTGTTTCAAAACGTCCGAATCTTTACCGGTGACGGGAACGTTATTCCTAACGGTGCAGTTCTGATCAAGGCAGGGAAAATCATTCAGGTCTTTCAAACCCCACCATCGAATACAGCATCGTTTAGCGCCGAAGTGCGGGATGAAGCGGGTCGTACGCTGATCCCCGGCCTCATCGACATGCATGTGCACATCGGCGCCCCGGGCGGCGTCTACAAAGACGCGAAACGCTATGCGGATCCAAATGCCGGCGCCCAGCGCCTGGCCGCGTATCTCTATTGCGGAATTACTGCCGTCCGCAGCACCGGCGACTGGCTGAATAACTCACTGGATCTTCGCGCCAAGATGAGAACGGGCGAGTTTCTTGGAGCCGAGTTATTCACCGTGGGGCCGATCTTTACCGCCCCGGGTGGCCATCCGACCGAACTGATCGATGCCTTCCCTCAGGCGATACGCGCCACTGCTGAGAAGGAGTTTGTCCGGCTGCCGAAATCTTCGGAGCAGGCTGGCCAGCAGGTCGACGAATTGAAAAAAGCCGGCGTAGATGGCATTAAGGCCGTGCTCGATGCGGGCGACCGCCGCTGGCAGTTGTTCAATCGGCTGGATTTGAAAACGTATCGTGCGATTATTGCTCGCGCAGCATTCGACCATCTTCCGAGCGCCACTCACACCGGCGACTCCGCGGACGTGAAAGACGCAGTGGATGCAGAAACGAACAGCATCGAACATGGCTCTTTGACAGACGATATTCCCGAGCCGCTATTCACCTCTATGCAGACGCGGGGCATCGCTTACGACCCGACCCTCAGTGTTTTTGAAGCGCTCCGAGATCTTGCGACCCATAACTCCGCAACACTTGACCGGCCTTTGCTGCGACGCGTTGTTCCGCCAGATCTGCTTTCATCCACCAGCGAGTGGCTGGCATCCAGGAAGACTGACATCCACGGGGGAATGTTTGAACACACGCTGGCGTTCGGAAATTCCAATCTCCTGAAGGCCTATCATGCTGGCGTATTGCTTATCACCGGATCGGATGCCGGCAATATGTTGGTGTTCCATGGACCTACTATTCAGCACGAATTGGAATTATGGGTAAAGGCTGGAATTCCGCCCGGCATAGCGCTGCGAGCTGCTACCTTCAACGCGGCCAAAACACTCCGCGCAGAGGACAGAATCGGGCTCATCGCTCCTGGACACGAGGCGACGTTGCTGCTTCTCGATGGCGACCCTGTTCAAGACATCACTGCGACTGAACGCATCGCCAATATTTTCTTTAAAGGTGAGGAAGTCTCTCGCAACGAATTGCTGCGCCAGGATAAGGAATAGGACAAGCAATAGGTGCGGCAACAAGAACGGACTCTGAAAACCCTGGACCGGGTACTGTCAAAGGCCGGACTTGCCTCCCGGACCCAAGCGCGCAGCTGGATTGCGAACGGAAGGGTAGCGGTGAACGGCAGGCTCATCCAAACGCCTGATCACTGGGTCGATATCGACCGCGACCGCGTCACTCTCGACGGTAGTCCTCTGCAATCGTTGCAAGGGCGATACATACTGCTTTACAAGCCCAAGGGATTCCTCACTACCTACCGTGACCCGGAAGGACGGCCCACTGTGTACGACCTGCTCGAAGACGTCAAACAATTTGTGGGAACAGTGGGACGTCTGGACCTGGACACCTCAGGTTTACTGCTGATGACTAACGACAATGCACTCGCTGAAGCTATAACCAACCCGGAGCACGGGATTCCAAAGACGTATCTCGTGAAGGCCTCGACTTTGCTCACTGATGAACAAGTGGCGCGCCTTGCGAGCGGTGTCGAACTGAGCGACGGACCAACTCGTCCCGCCATCGTACGGCGGCAGCGCGACTCCGAAAAGTACACATTCCTGGAAATGACGATCACGGAAGGCCGCAATCGCCAGGTCCGCCGAATGCTGGAGGCGGTAGAGAGCAAGGTGCTGAAGTTGGTGCGCATCAAACTCGGTCCGCTTACGTTAGAAGGTCTCCAAATCGGAAAATGGCGCGATCTAACCGCGGAAGAAGTGATCAAGCTTCGGAAGCAATCGAAATCAAGCGCACGAGTCTCTAAACGTAGGTCTTAAACTCGATCACGTCGCCGTCCTGCACCACGTAGTCCTTCCCCTCCGTGCGCAGTTTCGCCTGTTCCCGTGCCCGCGCAAATGATCCCGCGGCAATCAGGTCGCCGTACGAGACGCACTCCGCCGAGATAAACGCCTTTTCAAAATCAGAGTGAATCACCGCAGCCGCTTGTGGAGCCTTGTCGCCCGCATGAATCGTCCAGGCGCGCGTTTCTTTCTCGCCGGTGGTCAAATACGTCCGAAGCCCCAGCAGATGGTACGCTTCGCGGATCAGGTTGCTGGCGCCGGTATCCGTCACGCCCAATGATTCCAGGTATTCAGCCCGCTCTTCGGGGGACAGCATCACCAGCTCGGACTCAATCTCGGCGGAGACCACCACCGCGCTGGTATCGTGATGCTCGCCTGCGTAGGCGCGAACCTGCTGTACATATTTGTTCTCGTCGGCAGCCGCAAGATCGTCCTCCGCGACATTACAGGCAAATAGCGTTGGCTTGGCCGTCAACAGAAAGAAACTCTTCACGGCTTCGCGTTCCTCCGCTGCAAGGTCCAGCGTGACGATCGGCTTGCCCTCATTCACATGCGCTTCCAGCTTCTCAAGGAGAGCCACCTCAGTAATCGCTTTTTTGTCACCGCTCTTCGCCGCTTTTAACTGCTTTGCCTTTCGCTTCTCGATGGATTCCATGTCTGCGAGCACCAGTTCTGTATTAACGACTTCAATGTCGCGGACCGGATCCACCGTATCCATGACGTGTTCAATGTTGGAATTGTCAAAGCAGCGTACGACCTGAATGATGGCATCGACTTCCCGTATGTGTCCAAGGAATTGATTCCCCAACCCTTCACCTTTGCTGGCGCCTTTTACCAGGCCTGCGATATCTACGAACTCGAACACGGCTGGGATGACTTTTTGTGAAGCGCTAAGCTTCGAGAGAACTTCCAGACGCGCATCAGGAACCGTTACTACACCCGTATTCGGTTCGATGGTACAAAAACGATAGTTAGCCGCCATCGCTTTCCGCGTCTGTGTCACAGCGTTAAACAAGGTGCTCTTCCCGACGTTGGGAAGCCCCACAATTCCGGCTCTTAACATTTCTCCCTATCTTCGCGTACCGGCGGTCCTGCCAACCTGGATGGTGTCGGATGTCATGATGAAGCTGTGGAATTTGAGCAGGATTTGGCGCGAACCCTGCCCGCTGATCTGCCGAACAGGGATCGGCTGATAGAGAAAGCAGGACAACATCTCCGGCTCGTGGCCGCCGCCAACGAATTCATGAACCTGACGCGCATCACCAGCGCTGAAGAAGCCGCCATCAAGCACGTTTATGATTCTGTTGCGCCGTGGCGCTGCTTTGCCGGAGCGAGGCGCATCTTGGATGCTGGGACCGGAGCTGGTTTCCCGGGCGTCCCGCTTTCCATCGTGTTGCCCGAATCGCGCTTCTCTCTTGTCGAGTCCATTCAAAAGAAAGCGCGTTTCGTGGACTCAGCCGTGGACTCCCTGGATCTGGGAAATGTACATGTGTTCCCCGAGCGTGCCGAGCACGTAGCGCTTTCCCAGAAGCCCGACATCATTACCGCCCGTGCTGTTGCGCCGCTCGGCCGCATCCTAGATCTCTTCGATAAAGCGCTTCGAAACGGAACCCGGCTGCTGCTCTACAAAGGACCAGACGTCGACGATGAGTTGAATGAGGCCGACAGGCACCGGTTCCAAGCCGAGGTGGTTCTCAGGTACAACCTGCCCGACGGCCTAGGTGCACGGACGATGATCGAGGTCCGCCGCTATAAGTGACGCGTGCTCTAATCAGGCGTTATGACGCGCCGCATGGAACGCCAGCAGGAGCCATCCTGCGATAAATGCCAATCCCCCGATCGGCGTGATGGCGCCTAACGCCCGCACTCCAGAGATCGCCAGCGCATACAGACTTCCGGAAAAGATCAGGATTCCGACCGCGAATAGCGCGCAAACACGGGTTTGACCGGCTGGGCTAATCGCCTGCCCGCGAGCCATCGACGCCACCAGCAGAATGCCGATCGCGTGGATGAAATGGTAAAACACCGCCTTCTCGTAAACCGTGATCGAGTAGGCGTCCAGACGATTTCGCAAGCCATGAGCGCCGAACGCCCCAAGTACTACCGCAAACGCCATCAGCACAGCCCCACTAAAGGTCCAGTTCATTCACTTTGTTGTAGCAGGCGGGTCGACCCTACCTGGCGACAAGCGCATGCTTCTCCCGGCATTGCGGAGAGCAGTAATAAAACACCTGACTGGCGGAATGCCTCTGATAAGGAGTAGATTCCGCCACGTAAGTGCCGCACATCGGGTCTTTGTGCAGTTCGCTGGCAGAAGATTTTGGTGGGGCTTCCCGGGGATCGGCGGCTGAGGCTGGCCCGCTTCTGCCTTGATCCTGGGCCATGGTCCTCGACGCCGTGGACAGTCCCTTAAAGAAACTCGTCAGAAGGGAACGGGCAACTATGACAATCAGGATTGTAAAAAGAAGCTCGATAACAGGGCGGAACATCGGGGGATTGGAAGACAACCAGGGAGCACCGCGGTGAATGCTCCCCGAGCAACCACCATTTTACTTCTTTTTCTTCGCGGTTGGGACAGTGACGTTGGTTTGCACTTTTTCGCCCATTGCCGTCAACATCGCCGTTGCCTCCTGTGCGTGCGGGCCCGTCGGTTGCAGCTGTAGGTACTTTTGAAGAGCAGGCGCCGTATCGGGCGGATAGGTCTGCTGGCCACTCTTGGCGTCAACAGTACCCTTGGACATTAATAGACTCCCAAGCTGATACCACGCCTCGGCGTAATTCGGATCGGCGTCCGTCGCCTTCTTGAAGAAGTCGGTTGCCTTGTCACCCTGGCCGCTATTCACCAGGTTAGCTCCCATATTGAAGTAGGCTTTGCCCGCCATCTGCGGATCGATCTGAGCCGCCTTCTGCAGAGCCTCAGTAGCCTCGGGCATCTTTTTCTCGGCGCCATAAATGTTCCCGATCTGGTTATAGGCTCCGGCAGCGTCGGGCTTCAAAGCCACTTCCTTCTGATAGGCGGCCAATGCCTGATCGTAAGACTTCGTCTTGTCGTCGCCGGCCTGCGCATTGCCGAGCCCATAGTAAGATGCCCCGAGACTGTCCCATACCGCGGGCTGGTTCGCATCCAACTCGCCAGCCTTGCTGAAGCTGTCTGCGGCCGCCTGGTAATCGGTTACTTTCTGAGCCTTGTCAGTGTCCGCTTGGGCTTTCTTCAGGGCATCCTGCCCGGCGTTGAAGGCGTCATTCAAGGCTTTGTTCTTCTTCATCGCCTCAGAACGCTGTTTAGCGGCTGCCTCAAACTGCTCCTTCTGCTCCTTGGACATGCCGCGCTGCTGATCATCGCTTAGTTGGCCGGTAGAGGCCGCCTGCGCCATTGCCTGTTGCTGCGCCTGCGCCTTGTGCATATCGAAATTGATCGGCGGGTTATCGTCCCCGATGGAGGCCTTCACGTTTGAGACCTTGTCCACTTCCTTGCCATCGATCTGCAGGGAGACATCAAACTGGCCTAGTGGAAGTCCAGTATAGAGCCAGTGCCCTTTCTTGTCTGACTTGACCGTATAGTGGCCCTTGATGTCTTTGCGTTCCAAGACCACGACTGCCCCCTTCATGGGCTGGCCATTGGCATCCTTCACCTCGCCTTGCAACGTAGCGGTCTGAGCCCAGGCCGCGCCGGCGGCGAGCAGAATCGATCCGCCAAGAACGAGAGATCGTCGCAACCGCGCAATCATAATCATTGAACCTTCCTGTCGAAAATTTAACCTAAACAATACTATATGCCTTTGTAGATCTCCGTCATACAGCAAACAACCTGAGGAATGCGACCTTCTGCAACGTACCCTCATTGCTTCGCATCTCATAAAGCAAGTAGCCGGCCGGTTGCTAAGGCGGGAACGGCGAGGTAACATGTCTATATTCAACATCTTGAAAGGTTTGCGGATCTCTAAGAGCAATACATCTGCACTCGTGTTGTGCTTTCTTCCAGGTGTTTTCGGTCTATCTGCGCAAACCCTTAAGGATGCTGAGCAGCTTTACACGAGTACCCAGTACGAGGCATCTCTGGCGCTCCTGGATAAGCACTCCGTCGACGGTCCGACCAACTTCCTGGTGGGTCGAGACTACTTCATGACCGGAGAGTTCAAGTTGGCGACTGAACACTTTTTGAAGGCTGCGGCTGAGGATCCAAGGAACGGCGAGTATATGGACTGGCTCGGGAGAGCCTACGGAAAGCGGGCCGAAATATCGAATCCATTTCAAGCCCCGATGTTGGCTTCCAAGGCGCGCCAGGCATTCGAGCGCTCAGTTGAGTTAAATCCGAAAGACTCCGACGCGCTCAGCGATCTTTTTGACTACTATTTGGATGCCCCGGGATTTCTCGGCGGGGGCTATGACAAGGCCGAAACCGTCGTGTTCAAGATTGCGGCGGTCGATCCTTCCGAGGCGTACTTTGAACGAGCCAAACTCGCTCAGAAGCGCAAAGAGTTTGACTCGGCGGAGCAGCATTTGAGGCGTGCTGTTGCTGCAACGCCCGGCAAGGTGAGTGGACTACTCGCACTCGCCAGGTTTCTCGCCAACCAAGGCCGGACACATGAGAGTGATGCCCTTTTGGCGGAAGCGGAGCGCATACAGCCCGATGCTCCGCAAGTGATTTACACCCGAGCGGATATTCTGATTAAACAGAAGCGTAACTTGCCCGAAGCGAAGTCGCTCCTCAAGAAATATATGGCGAGTAATCTGACCGTGGACGATCCGCCTAAGACCGACGCGGCGAGACTGCTCCAACAGGTTGGGGGCGCTTAACAGGGCTTTGCAGCCGCCCTGGGTGAGCGACCCTGCTCATATCTGATGGATTTTCTTGAGGCGATCCGCTTCAGCTTTCAAGCTCTCCAGGCAAATCGCGTCAGAACCTTCCTCACAATTCTCGGCCCCATCATTGGGAACGCTTCCGTCATCCTGGTCGTTACGATTTCCCTTGCCAGTAGAGACATGATCCTCGACCAGATCCGGGGGATCGGATCAAATCTCGTTTACGCCAGTCTCGAGAGCAGCGGTATGAACGCCGCTCAGGTGCAAGCGGATTTCGTCAAATTGGAGGACGTCCAGGCCTTAAGGCAAACGTTGGGGAATTCGATTGTCGCCGCTACCGCGGTCATGCCCGGCAGCGACAACATCGTAATCAACGGTACGGTCAGACAAGTGACTGTGGTCGGCGTTGACGATTTCTATCGTGAAGTTCGCAACCTGGTCATGTTGGCGGGACGAAGCTTCGATGAAAGCGACGTTTCTCTTCATCAGCATGTTGCGATGCTGACCGGGAAGTTAGCTGTCCGCCTGTTCGGCAGTCAGGCAGCGGCTGTCGACCAAACCTTGAACGTCTTCGGACTGCAATTCACTGTTATCGGGACTTTTCGCGAGAAGACCAGCACTTTTGGCGTGGGTGAGATCCAGGACGAAACCATTCTGATTCCAATCACCGTAATGCGGAACTTCGTCGCCTACGAGCGAGTGGACCCTGTTTATCTTCAGGTCAGGGATTCGCGAAATGTCCCCGCGGTCGGTCGAGAAGTCTTAGACATTCTGGTGCACCGCCATCGGGCAGGCGCCAAGTATGACGTTCAAGACCTGACATCAATTTTGGATACCGCGAACACAATAGCCACGGTGTTAACCATCGTTCTCATCATCATCTCGGCGATTGCGCTTGTCATCTCCGGGATCGGCATCATGAACATCATGCTCGTCACCGTGACGGAACGAACCCGCGAGATCGGGCTGCGGATGGCGGTCGGGGCGTCACGCACAAGTGTTCTCCTTCAGTTCCTCGTCGAGGCGGTTCTCATCAGCCTGATCGGCGGCGGGATCGGAATCGTGGTTGGACTCGCAATCCCGTTCAGCGTCCGGCTCATCACCGACCGAGTGCAGGTTCCGGTCTCGTTTATCTCGGTCGTGGTTGCGTTTGCAGTCTCATTCACAGTGGGAGTGGCGTTCGGCCTGCTACCCGCACGGCGCGCCTCCCAGTTGAATCCGACCGAGGCGCTCCGCTACGAATAGTTCTATACGATTGACGGCCTGCTACCAGGCCGAAGGTGGATCGCTAGCTGGAAAGCTATCCTCGACCGTGATGTCGTGTGCCTGATCGATCTCATCTTTCCGCGCTGACTTTGCCCCAACTTTCGACCAAATCAGGACTCCGGCAATCGGTACAGCGACGCCCAGCAGGAAGAACGCAAACTTCCGTGTGTTGGCTTGTGTTTCAAATTCGCTCATCTCCAAGTGGATGCACCGAATGTCTTTCTCGATACAGCTCAAAGGCGCCAGCTTTAGGGTTTGGCGCTCGCCCAATACGCCCGGTGCCCGATGTAATCGGCGTCGGATAAATTCGCGAGAATCGTGCGGCGCAGCTTCAGGATATCCACTTCTCCCTGTTCTTCGTAAAGAACCTTTCCGTCTGGCCCGAGAACAACGGTGTAAGGAACTCCCGCCTCCCACTTTGGATTGAACGCCGCCTGCATCGCGTATGTGTCATCCGATCCGAAGATCAGGTTC
Source organism: uncultured Solirubrobacteraceae bacterium (assembly GCA_964658695.1). Classification (GTDB taxonomy): domain Bacteria; phylum Acidobacteriota; class Terriglobia; order Bryobacterales; family Bryobacteraceae; genus Bog-105. The sequence goes on from CBAAAA010000014.1 coordinate 14,495, forward strand.
CTGCTCGAAGCATGTTGCTTTTGGAGAGCCTTCATTACGCCGGGCTTCTCGTCCGGCATGTTCGTGGACACCATTACCATGTCGAAGTCCCGCAAGCGATACATGCGGTAAGTTTCCTCAAGGGAAGGGAATTCGTGAAGGCAGGGGCCGCACCAGGTCGCCCAGAAATTCACCAGCATCACTTTGCCGCCGGTATTCGCCCTCAGCTTCTTCAGTTCATCCGCGGTAGCGGAATCCAGCGTGACTGGTTCCGCCTCAATCCTCTTCATCTCCTCAACGCGGCTCGCTTCCTTCGCCATCCACTTGGTGGAGCATCCGAAAACCCCGGTATGGCTCACCGCCACAGGCTGGCCAGCCAGTAACGAATCGATCGCGTTGCGCGCATCCTGTGTTTTCACCAGCGATTCACGCTGGCTATTATCAATCCGTCCCTCGTACCGGAGTTTTCGCTCAGCATCGAAGATAAAGACATGCGGGGTTGCTTTCGGCCCGTACGCCCGCGATGTGGTTTGTGTGTCGCCGTCGTACAGGTACGGAAAATCGAAGTGCCTGTAGGCGGCGCGAACTTTCATCTCGTCGAAGCTGTCGCTGACGTCGGTATAGCCGAGCTCGTCCAGGCGGATCGCCGCCGGATTATTGGGTTCAATGGCCACCAGCGCGACGCCTTTCCCGCGATAATCGTCGGCCAGCTTCTTGATGCGGGTCTCGTATAACTGCGCGGTCGGGCAGTGATTGCAGGTGAAGACAATCGCCAGCACCTTGCTCTTCGAAAAGTCGGCCAGAGTATAAGTTCGTCCGTCCACGCCTTTCAATGAAAAGTCCGGTGCTTTGGAATTCAGACCTAGCGTCGGATGGGGCTCATCTGCAAACAAACACACCGACGTAACGAGAAGAACTGCAAAGGTACGCCACATAGACACTCCTTAAATCCGGGAACTTCCCCACACAACGGCTGACGAGGTTATCTTATCGGAGATGCAGCGGGCCATTTCAAAACCGGCGCCCGGATGATCTGCAGAAGATTGTTGTAATCATCAGTCCAGGGCCTCAAACCTGTCCGCGATGCGATTGCCATGGCGTGCGCTTTAAGACTGGGATTGTTGAGTACCGACTGATTCCTCGTGACAATTACCCAATCGGCCGGCAGCAGCAGGTTTTCATCATCCTCGTGATTGTGGGCCAACAAAGCGGCATAGCCTGCTGTCGTTGCAAGCTGCTCCACGACGCTTCCCAGGTCAAGATAGTTGTTCGACACATGAAAAGCGAGCACTCCGTCGGGCTTCAGTTGCTTCAGGTAAATCGACAAAGCCTCTTGTGTGATCAGGTGGACCGGTATGGCATCTCCGGAGAACGCGTCCAGCGCAATCACGTCGAATGGAGGTCCCCGTTCCGCCTCAAGTGAGAGACGCGCATCGCCCGTGACGATGGTGGTTTCCGCGTGGCTTTCACGCAGATAGAAGAAAAGCGAAGTAGCCATATCCTCTACTTGAGGGTTGATTTCGTAAAAGCGAAAGTTGTCGCCGTCCCTTCCATAGGCTGCGATGGTTCCGACTCCAAGTCCGACCACGGCGACTCGCATCGGACTTGCGAAGCATTCCCGCAGCACGATTCCAATTCCAGAGTCAGGTCCGTAGTAAGTCGTAGGCCGGAACCTCATCGGAGGCAGCAGGAACTGGGCCCCGTGTTCGGTTGTGCCGTGAAACAAGGTTCGAGTCTGCCTCTCCCCGGCCAACGGCGATTGAACGACGCGCAGTGAACCATAGAAGCTGCGCCGCAGTGACAGAGTATTCTTTGCGTAACTCTGTACATTCACGTAGAGCAGCGCTATCGTGGCTACCACGATCCCGCACCATAAAACGCGCAGCGGCCAGTCGCCCAGCGGCCAGATTACAATCACGGCCAGTGTTGCCGTGGCAATGAGCGATACCGGCAATTCATAAATACCTGCGAAGACTGCCGGGGAAATGAGACCTACGAAGATTGCGCCAGTCGCGCCTCCTGCGGCGATCAAAAGATAGTACCCGGTCAAGTGCCGCGGCTCGGGCCGGAGCTTGCTTAGCTCGCCGTGGCAGAACAGGCAGCATACGAATAATCCAGCCAGGCCGACCGGAACACTCACTTGAATTGCTTCAATGGCGTTGATGTCATAAATCTCATAGCCCAAAATGCCCAATCCAACCGCCAGGAATCGCAACCAAAGCATGCGCCGGTAGAATCCCACACTGCTGAACGCCAGCACCAAGGTCAGCAAATAGACCGCCAGGGGCAGAACCCAAAGCAGCGGAACCGGAGCCACGTTCTCAGTCAGATGGTTCGTCAATGCCAACAACAGCATCGATCCCACCGCCGATGAGATCAGGCACAGGAACTTACGTCCAACGCTGAACTCATTCCTGCCGGCGACAGTCTCTCGGGAATCGCTTTGGGTTCGAACCGCAATTGTGCCCAAGATGGCCGCGCCGGTACAGGCGATCGCAAACGCGACATAAAGTATCGACCAGACGGTTCGTTGCGAACTCATGTCGAGCCTTGGTTCCACTAACAGCGGGTATGAAATGAGCGCTGTTAAAGAGGCAAAGTTCGAAACTGCGAATAGCCAGTAAGGCGTTTTATGGCCGGCGGCTCCCAGCCAGTGCTGGAGCAGCGGGCTGGTGGCGGAAAGCGCCAGAAACGGCAGCGCAATGCTTGCCCCGAGCATTCGGAGAAGCAGTAGCGTTGGATCGTTCATCCCCGCCGTTCTCCAGTGAAGACCTGGACCAATCGGCAGCAGCGCTAAAGAAAGAACGAGAACCAGCAGGTGCAACGTGGCCTGCATCCTCCGCGACTCGATTTGTACCAGAAGGCTGGCGTAGTAATAACCCGCTAGCAAGACGACTTGAAAAAAGACAAGGCAAGTGGACCAGACTGCGGCGGACCCTCCGAACCACGGCAGAATTTGTTTCGCAATCAGGGGTTCGAGCGAGAACAGAAGAAAAGCGCTAAGGAAAACAGTCAGTGTGTAGAGAGCAGGTAAGAGCCGGCGCAAAATCCAGCCTAGCCGAAACGAAAAAGGCCGCCCATTGATGAGCGGCCTCTTCTTCGAAATCAACTGAGGGTCACTGCTGAGGAGGAGGAACGGCGCCTTGGGCTGGTGCAGACCCGGCAGGACCGCCCAATTGCTGTTCGCTGGTCTGGCTCGGCGGGGTGCCGATCTTCACGCCAATCAGCTCTCCAGACACCACCATCTCCACCCGCCGATTCATTGCGCGGCCGGAGGAAGTATCGTTTGAAGCCACGGGATAGGCCTTCCCGTACCCACTTGAAGTAATGGTTTGCGGATTGAGTCCCTGCGATAAGAGATACTCTCGAACCGTGTCGGCTCGCTGTTCGGAGAGTTTCTGATTGAGCGCATCGGACCCGGTGCTGTCTGTGTAGCCTTCCACCTGCAGGTTCAAGCCGGGATGGGACGCTACGATACCGGACAACCGCGCCAGCTTCTCGCGAGCGCCTTCTTTCAGCGAATACTTACCGGTGTCAAACAGCACATCACTCATGTTGATCACCAGTCCCCGGGGAGTCTCGCGAGTCTGCAGGACAGCGTTGAACTGCTGCAGCAACTGCTCACGCAGCGCGTTCTTCTCCATATCGGCCTGCTGGCGCAAGCGGTCTGCTTCAGCTGCGGCCGCCTGGGCTTTCTGAGACTCCGCGGCTGCCTGGGCACGAGCTGCCTCCGCTTCTTGTCGGGCCTGATCCGCTGACGCTCTCTCCTGTGCCTCTAATTTCGCCTGCTGTTCTGCTTGTTGGCGTTGACGATCGGATGCCGCGGCGGCCTCCGCTTCCTGTTGCGCATGCGCCTTAGCCGCCGCTTCTCGCGCCGCTGCGTCCTGGCGCTCCTGATCAAGCGCCAGCTGCTGTTGACGTCTCAAAGAAATGATCCGCGAGTCTTCCGCCTTCTGTACTGCTTCCCGCGCGGTCATGATCGCCGGCTTCCATTGCTTGCGTTGCTGATAATCCTGAGCCTGGTCCAGAGCCGTGACTGCACCCTTGAAGGAATCCGTCGCATACTGGTCCGCCTTCGCGTAACGAGCGATCTGCACCGCGTTCTGCGCTTCATACACTTCAAGAGGGTTCTTCTTGCTTGAATCCAGGGTGATCGGATGCCGTTCGCCTTCCGGCACGTGATACGTGTACTGTCCACGGGGAAGCAGTTCGTATTTGGCGTCAATCGCTTCTTCTTTCCCCAGGGTGTCTTTGCGAACAATGTTCTCCATCACGACCACGTCGCTTGGCATATTCACGGCGTAATACGGCTCGGCGGTAATGATCATGCCGAAGGCCTGGAGGTTGCTGCTGAGATTGTCTGAGCTGAATTTTCCGTTCGAGTCGATAACGACCTCGCCGATGTTAGAAGGCTTGCCGTCCGGGGTGATCGCCCAGAGAACATAGGTCAGAAACTCCGGCCCAAACGTCTGTGGCGACGGCAAATCTTTGACGTCAAGCTTAATCTGCGCGGCGCCTAAACGGCTGTTTACCTGAGCCGTTCCTTTTGCCTTCGAAGCAATCGAAGTGCCCTCGAAATCCACCTTCGTCCAGCCGCTTCGGTGGCGGTAACTGATCGAGGTGATGGACTTCGAAACAACCTGCACTTTGAAGATCGGGTTGGGTCCGCCGGGCGCACTTTGTTGACTGCCGGCTTGGCTTGGATTCGGTTCCTGTGCAAGTAAAAGCGCCGGCATGCAAGCTAGCGCGGCGTACACGTGTAATCTCATATCGATCACTAAACGTGCACTCCTGATGCCAAACTAAAAGCTAATGGTTTGTTTAACTTACAACATTAACAGAGCTTAAAACTATGTACTAATTACAGCTATTCTACTTACATTAGCCTCCTTATCCAAATTCGTCGCACCGGACCTCGTCTCGGTAAGATCGTAATGTGGAAGGTTACACGCCCAGGGTGAGAACTCGAAAGTCGGGCCGGTTCTCATCGCCTCTACTGCCCATCTTCCTGATCGTCGCCGTCGATGTTCTCGGATTCACCATCATTCTTCCGCTGTTGCCTTTCTACTCAGAACATCTTGGAGCATCTCCGGCCATGGTGGGCGCGCTTGTGTCCACTTATGCCGTGTGCCAACTCATCGCCGGGCCTATTCTTGGCCAACTTTCGGACCGCCTGGGCCGCCGGCCGCTCCTGCTGGTCAGTCAGGCCGGAACTCTACTGGGGTTCCTCATTCTTGCTTTTTCAAACCACATCTGGATGCTTTTTCTATCCAGGGCTATCGATGGAGCAACGGCCGGCAATCTTTCCATCGCCCAGGCGTACATCAGTGACGTTACGAAACCGGAGAATCGTGCGAAATCGTTTGCTGTGATTGGCATTGCCTTCGGGTTCGGCTTTCTGGTCGGCCCTGCGATCGCGGCGTTCCTCTCCCGTTTCGGTTTCGTCGCCCCCATTTACGCGGGATGCGCTCTCTCGCTGACCTCGATCCTATGCACCTTCTTCCTTTTGCCTCGGCGCGAAGCGGTTCACGACTACAACGAACGTGAGGAAGCGGGTCCTGGTGGAAGACGGCTGTCGCTCATATCCTGGGGAGAATACCACCGCTTCTTCAAGCAAAAGAATCTGTCTCTTCTCCTGGTCCAGTGGCTCCTTTTTTCCTTTTCCTTTTCCACGTTCATTTCGGGGTTTGCGCTGTTTGCGGAACGCCGTTATATTTGGAACGATCATCCCGTTGGCGTTCGCGAAGTCGGGTACATTTTCGCGTTTACTGGTTTCGTCGGCATCATCATGCAGGGCGGCCTGGTCGGTCGCCTGGTCAAGAGATTTGGCGAAGGAAAGCTAGTCCGGGTAGGCTTTATCTCCAGCATGCTCGGTTACGCCGCCGTAGGTCTCACGCGTACCGTCGGCCAACTCCTGTGGGTGAACGGTCTCTCTTCGGCGGGCGGCGCAGCGTTACGCCCCGCTTTGACGAGCGCCATCACCCAGCAGGCTGGACGACGAGAGCAGGGGGTGATCATCGGTTTGACACAATCGTTGATGTCGGTCGCGCAAATTGTGGCGCCTTTGATCTCCGGTATGCTGATCGATCGCCACTACTTGACGCTGTGGGCCTTCTGGGCGGCATTTTTGGCTGGCCTTGCCCTACTGTTCGAACCCAAACCAGACGAGACGCCTTCAGAAATCAATGACACATTGGCCGAGGCTTCGAGCGTGTGAGTGGATCCTGCTATCCTTCTTCAGCTACGTCGCGATGGTCTCGCACTGGTTTCCCGAGCGGCCGAATCTCCACAGTCAGCCCGTGCTCATCCTGGCGGTCGTTTCCGCGGTTTTTTTTACACTGGCTCGCTTAGAGCACGGCCCTTGGCATAAAGCCGTTTCCGTCTCTCGCGACTTCCTCCCGATTTTCGTCACCCTGGTTGCCTTCCGAGAGATGGAATACTTTCTCCCGGTCAAGTTCGATCGCCATTTTGAGGACATCTGGATCTCGTGGGATCGCACGCTTCTGGACGTCTGGCGCCTTCGCGCCGCCATCGAGAGATTCGGAGCCGCACTCCCTTCCTACTTGGAACTGTGCTATGTCCTCGTATATGGGCTGCCTTTTTACTGCATCGCGACCCTTTACCTGCAACGGCGCCGGAAGAAGGTCGACCTTTTCTTCACTATTTACCTGACGGGCACTCTGGTAGCCTATTCGCTCTTTCCCTTCTTTCCATCCCGGCCGCCCCGGCTTCTATTCCCCAATCTGGATCAACCCGTCTTCCACACCGTCCTTCGACGATTCAATCTCGCGATCCTGCAGGCCGGAACGATCCATGTCGGAGTATTCCCGAGCGCCCATGTTTCCTCAGCCTTCTCCGCCGCCTGGGGTATGTTCCTGACCGTACCCAGAAAGAAGCTATTCGGATGGACGCTGCTGCTGTATGCCGTAAGCGTTAGCGTCTCAACCATTTACGGGCGGTATCACTACGCGGCTGACGTTGCCGCGGGATTCGGGGTAAGCCTGATTGCAGCTTCGGTCGCTCTGTTTCTGCGCCGGAAGCCGACGCGATCAAAATTGCCTCCACGAGTTCTTCAAACGAGCGCTGACCAGGCTATCTCAAACCCCAAATAGTACCAGGCGGGAGATTGTGCTTACATTGCTTTCGCACTTTGATGACGGATTCTGATACGCTTTTCCGTATTGCTAGGTAGGACAGGAATACTAGTGCTCCACGTTGGGGACTTTCCCGCTGTTAGCAATTTACCGTTCGAAGCCAATGTTAGAAGAAAGCTCATCGAAGGAAGTTTATGAAGGTTAAAGTACCCGAGCGCGTCTTTTTCATGCTGATCAGCGCCTGTACGGCGGTCTGGGCTGACGACCCCAAGGCTGCCATTCAGCAGAAACTCCAGTCTGAATACACCCTCACCCAAGCTACTGCAGCCGAAGACGATATCGTAACGGCCGGCTCTGTGATCGTCCTTAAAAAAGGCGAGGTGATTATGGCCTCTACCACAACGCCGAATCTTTATCAGAACTTCTACAAAGACGGAAAGATCACACAGAATTCCTTCGGCAAGATCGATAAGGGCCTAGCGAAGTTCTCCCATCGGATGGGGTCGACTGCCAGCACTAACAACCGAACCTATGTGGCGGGGGAGAAGATGTGGCTCACGA
>CBAAAA010000015.1:0-21816 GCA_964658695.1 uncultured Solirubrobacteraceae bacterium
CGACATCTCGCACGATGACGGAGCAAACTGGGCAGCTGTAGACAAAGGCAACTGGAACGCGATGAGTTTGCCCTGGGTCTGTGGCCCAAACGGAAGCTTGGGGAGATTGTCGACGGCACGTTAAGGTACAAACCCGGGTCCGCGAACGACTTTGCCGGGAAGCGCGTTTGTCATTTTCCCTTCTGCGATCACCGGCGTGCCGTTGACCAGCACGTACTGCATGCCTACAGACAACTGGTTCGGCTTTTCGAAATCGGCCACGTCCCGGATCGTAGCGGGGTCGAAGACCACAACGTCGGCCCACATTCCCTGTTTCAACACGCCGCGATCGGTGAAGCGCATGCGTTGCGCGGGTAGAGCGCTGAATTTGCGGATAGCGTCTTCAAGGCTCAGGTTGTGATCTTCGCGCACGTACTTTCTAAGAATGCGCGGGAAGGTTCCATAGGCACGCGGGTGCGGATGTTCTCTCCCGAGCACGCCATCGGGCGACGTTCCCTGCGAGTCGTTGTCGATCGAAACCCAGGGCTGCTGCAGCGCGAGCAACACGTCAGGCTCAGACATCCCAAAAACCGCGACTTCAGTGAAAGCACTGTCCTGAATCAGCAGGTCGCAAATGGTATCGATCGGGTCCTTGCTCCACATCTTGGCGATCTGCGCGATGGTCTTGCCCTGCAAAGGCAGCAGCTTCGGATTCTGCACGACGCTGACCAGAATGCCTTCGGGACCCGGCACTTCCAGCCACTCGTTATCCCAATTGGCGGCCGGGGTTTCCATATCTTTGCGGATACGGGCGCGGGTGGCCGGATCTTTGAGTCGCTCAATCAGCTTCGCGTCGCCCCCGTCGTGCGCCCAGGGCGGAATGAAGGCGGAGAAGCTGTTGAACCAGGCTGTATACGCATAGGTATCGGCCGTAATGTCGACCCCGGACTGCCGGGCCTTTTGAATACGATCCACGATCTCGGGCATGCGGCCCCAGTTGGCTTTGCCAGCGGCCTTCAAATGCCAGATCTCGACGGGCACGTGACCCTCGCGTCCGATTCGAACCGCCTCATCGATCGACTGCGGGACGGAGTCGCCTTCGCTGCGCATGTGGCTGGCGTAAATGCCGCCAAACTTTCCTGCTTCGGAAGCCAGCGCGACCAGTTCTTCCGTCGATGCGTAAGGCGCAGGCGCATATTGCAGTGAGGTGGACACGCCCATAGCCCCGTCGCGCATGGCATTGCGAACGAGCTCTTTCATGCGCTCGAGTTCAGCGGCGGTCGGTGCCCGGTCGCCGTCACCGATCACCACCCGGCGCACCTGAGTGGCCCCCACATAATCGGCGACATTCATCCCAATGCCCTGCTTCTCCAGCCGCGCGAAGTATTGCCGGTAGGTGGTCCAATCGGGCTGAATTCCATAATGTTGAAAAGCCGCGCGATCGGCGTTTCGGATGCGTTCGTTCAAGGGTGCAATGGAACTGCCTTCGCCGGTCACCTCGGTCGTGATTCCCTGAAAGATTTTGGAGGGCAGATGAGGATTCACCATCACTGTCACCTCTGACTGACCCAGCATGTCAATGAACCCGGGTGCGACAGTCAGGCCGTGAGCGTCGATGGTCTTGATGGCGGCGTGCCCGTCCAACGCGCCGATGGCAGCGATGCGGCCGCCACGGATCCCGATGTCTCCCGAGTACCATGGGCTGCCAGTGCCGTCAATGATGTGCCCGTGCAGAATGACCAGGTCGAAAGGCTGCGCGGCAGTCAAGTGGAAAGTCGTTATCAGGAGGAGAAAAACTCGCAAGCGACGCATCATCTCTGCGCAATAATGGCACATGTTTCGCAAATGGGCTTTGCTGTTCGCAGGCATTCAGCTGTTGCACGGGCAGACCGTCGACACTTTCTTTAAGGACACCTTCGAGCAGATGCTGCGGGACAATCCCGAGTTCGCCACCAGCGTCGGGCGGCACGAGTATGACGACCGCTGGACAGACTGGTCGAAGGCTGCGCGTGACTCGCGGCGTGAGTTTCTGCGGACGAGCTTGAACACGCTGGGCAAGTTCCCCACCGGGAGCATGTCTCCAGAGAACCAGCTCACCACGCGGATTGTGCAGTTTGATCTGCATTCCCAATTGGAGTCGTGGGACCTGAGCACGTACCTGTTGCGGGTAGGTCAGCTGTTTGGCTTCCATAATCGCGTGTACTCAGTGGTGGATCGTATGCCGGCGCGCACGACAAAGGATTACAACAACATTCTTTCGCGCCTGAACGCGATTCCGACGCTGGTCGATCAGAATATAGCGCTGCTGGATGAGGCGATTGCAATCAGAGTAACGCAGCCGAAGATTGTGGCCGATCTGGTGGTACAGCAGCTGACGGCGCAGATGAATCAGGATGCGAAGAACACGGCTTTGCTGGAGGCATTCCGCAAGTTCCCGTCGAACATTCCCGTCGGGGAGCAGCGCCAACTGCTGGCGAAGGCGACCGAAAGCTACAACAACAAGTTTCTTCCGGCGTGGCACAAGCTGCACGACTACATGGCGAGCACCTATTCAGCCCATGTGCGCCCGACGGTCAGCCTCACTTCGATTCCGAACGGACGCGCCGATTACGCGATCTTGATTCGCGCTCTGACGACGACGAACATGTCAGCCGAGGAGATTCACAGTCTTGGCGAGAAGGAGGTAGCCCGCATTGAAGGCGAGATGAAAGCGATCATTGCCGAAACAGGTTTCCAAGGCACGGTTGAACAGTTTCAAGAGAAGCTAAAGAACTCGCCGGAGCAGCATTTTCAGACCAAAGACGAAATGCTGATGTACTGCCGCAACATTGCCAAGATTATTGAGCCGCAGCTGCCGAATCAGTTCCATCACATCCCGACGCTGCTCTACGGGGTGCGGCCGATTCCGGCCGACCGCGAGGCAGCCACGGCCACCAACGCCCAAGCGCCAACGCCCGATCTCACCACGCCGGGCTGGTTCAACCTGAACACTTACGAGCCGGAGAAGCAGGTGAAGTACGACAAGGAGTCGCTGGTGCTGCACGAAGCGGTTCCGGGACATATTTTTCAAATCACGCTGGCGGAGGCGCAGACGAATCAGCCGGAGATCCGGAAGTTCTATCACAACAGCGCGTATGTGGAAGGCTGGGCGCTTTATTCGGAGTCGCTCGGCTCGCAGCTCGGGCTGTATAAGGATCCATACCATCGCTTCGGACAACTGACCAGCGAACGCTTCCGCGCAGTACGGCTGGTGATCGACACAGGCTTACATGAGTTTGGCTGGACACGCGAGCAGGCCCTCGAATATTTCCACGCGCATGCTCCGGAGGAGTCGGTGGCCGAGATCGACCGCTATATCTCCTGGCCGGCGCAGGCGCTTTCGTACAAGATGGGCCAGCTTCGAATCAGCGCGCTACGTGAAGAGGCACAGCAAAAGCTTGCGGAGAGGTTTGATGTGCGGGACTTTAATGACGCCGTGATCGGGGAAGGAACGCTGCCGCTCGAAGTGCTGACACAGCAGATGCAGAAGTTCATCGCGGCGGCAGCAGCCAAGTAGTCAGGCCATATATTGCAGGCTTTGCTTCACGAGGCTTTCGGTTCCGGCGAAGGGATCGCCCGCCGCTGTGTCGTACTCCATCGAGAAGTAACCGCGGTAGGCGTTGGCGCGGGCAACGGCGAACATTCCGGGAACATCTACGCGATAGATCTCGCCGTCTTTCGTCACCAGCACGTCTTTTACGTGGCTCATATTGTAGGCGTGCTTGAACATGGAGTCGACGGCTTTCTGGTTGAAGGCCGCGTCGTGACCGCGTATAGAATTGCCGAAATCCGGGAGGGCGCGCAGATAGGGATTGTGCACTTTGGTGACGACGTCGACAATGAAGAACGGGTCTTCCGCGCCGGGGCTGTCGTTTTCGAGATTGATCACGACGTTCTTCGTGGCTCCGTAGCTGGCGAGTTCTCCCAGGCTTTGCGCAGCACTCTCGGCGGAAGGCGCGACGCCTTTCTCAGTCTGGAGATGCTGGCGAACGCTGGGTGAGCCGAGGATGGCGGCGATATCGATCCATTTCCGTCCATAAGCGACGGCCTCGTCACGCACATCTCTGCTGGCGCTGGAGAAGTTCCTGCCACCGAGGCCCAGATCGACTAGATGGGAACCGGCATCGGCAACGGCTTTGCGGAACGAGTCAAGATAGGCGGCGTCGGTCGAGGCCAGATGATCGCCGAGCGGATTGATGTTGTGAACGCCGAAGCGCTTGACGATCATGCCAGGAAACTCTTTCAGGTCCATGCCGTTTTTGATGATGGAGCGGAACGGATAGGAGGTGACCGCTAAGCGGGAGCGGGGGTCCGTGGGGAACGTGAGGTGCGGAGCCGGGGATTGAGGCATCGCCAGTGGGGCTGCGATGCAGAGTGCGGAAGCGGCTCGCAAGAAGTCTCGCCGGGTTTCTCTCGCGCAGGTCATGTTCTGAGTTTAAGCAGAGCCCTCAATCGAGGTACCGGAAAAACAGCGCATTGGGGAATTTGTTTCCAAGAGCGTTAGCGTCAGTATGGAAGCGTCTTCATGTCCATCAACTTTGTGCTGCGTAGTGCGATTGTTCTATTCGTTCTGTTCCTCGCTTTGCAACTGGTTCGTCCCGAGCTCAAGAATCCACCCGTGACGGCGGAGCTGAAGGCCTCGGAAGAGGTGAAGCAGGTGCTGCGGAACTCCTGTTACAACTGCCACTCGAACGAGACAAAGCTGTCATGGTTTGACCAGGTGGTTCCAGCGTACTGGCTGGTGGCGCATGACGTGAAGGAAGCGCGGACCCATGTGAATTTTTCGGAGATCGGGTCGCAGCCGGAGGGCAAACAGAAAGCGACTTTGTTTGAGGCGGTGAACGAGATACAGCTGGGCGGGATGCCGCTCCCTTCGTACAAGCGGGTGCATCCGGGAGCGGTGGTGACGGCGGAGCAGCTGGCGGTTCTGCGGACCTATTTGACACCGGGAAACGAATCTACTGCCGCAGACCCCAAAACGGTGCAAACCGCGGACGCTCAATATGCAAAATGGCTGGAAGGTGTTGGAACCACAACTAGTTCGACCTCCACCGCGCTGAACGGCGTGCGAGTTTTTGCCGACTATAAGGATTGGCGGGAAATCGACGGTACGGATCGCTGGGATAACGGGACGATGAGAGTGATCCTGGGGAATCCGGTGGCGATCAAAGCCGTTTCGGATCGGATCAATCCGTGGCCGGATGGCGCGGCTTTTGCCAAAGTGACTTGGTCTCAGCAGCCGGATGGAACGGGTTTGGTGCGCACCGGGGCGTTCGTACAGGTGGAGTTCATGGTGAAGGGCAGCAAGCAGTATGCGGCGACTGAGGGGTGGGGCTTCGCGCGGTTCCGTGGTATGGATTTGAAGCCGTATGGGACGTCGGCGAACTTCACGCAAGAGTGTACAGGGTGCCATGAACCGGTGCGAAAGAGCGACTTCGTATATACGATGCCGCTAGCAGCATTGCAGGGTGATCTGCCGGCGAATCCGCTGCAGTGGCGGGTGATCACTTCAGCTATTAGCCATTCGGATGAGAGCATGAGCACGCTGTTCGGGAACGATCTGGCTGTCGATTACTCGCGCACGCATACGAACCACGAGTATCCGGCCGGAGCGGTGCTGACGCTGGTCACATGGAAGCAGCGGGAAGATGCCCGCTGGTTCGGTGGACGGATTCCCGGCAAGCCGGAGGCAGTGGAGATGGTAACCGTGAAAGCTGGCCCAGTCTATGTGTACGAGAAGTATGAGGGAACACCGCTACAAAAAGTCTCAAATCCCGGTGACCGGGCGGCGTATCTGCTGGAACAGCGCGCCGCCGTGATGCCGTAACGGACCGTTCGCACTGGTAAGCTCGTGGTTTCATGCCCAGTCGCGTCGCGACCCTTCTGCTGGTTTTCGTCTTCACCCTGATTGCCGGGGTGGACGTCAATTCCCTTCCCTCCCCAACCGGCTACGTCAGCGACGTCGCAAATGTAATCAACCCGGATGAAAAAGCCCAGTTAGAGGAGCTGTGCCACCAGGTCGACCAGCAGCTCGGAGTGCAATTTGCTTTTCTCACGGTGGATACGATCGGCGATCGTCCGATCCGCGATTTCGGAATCGATGTCGCCCGTAAGTGGGGAGTGGGCAGCAAGAACACCAATCAAGGTCTGCTGGTCATCCTGTCGGTGCAGCAGCACCAGGACGATATGGAAGTCGGCCGGGGGCTGGAGCCGTATGTCACAGATGCGTTCTCTGGAATTGTGCGGCGGGGCATGCAGGAGGATCTTCGGCAGGGGCAATATGGAGCTGCATTGCTGGGGGCGGCGCAGTCACTGGCGCAGCACATTGCCGACGGCAAGGGGGTCAGCTTCACCTTTCAGGGAGCTCCGCCTCCCAGGCCACGCCGGCAACGGGAAAGAAGCAGTGGCTTTCCGGGTTGGCTGATCATATTGGGCATTTTCTTTCTGTTCTGGATTATCGGGCGGGGCGGACGGCGCGGGGGCGGCGGCGGAGGTCTGGGCAGCTTCGCGACGGGCATGCTGCTTGGTGACGTCCTGGGCGGCGGCCGGCGAGGGGGAGGCTGGGGCGGCGGGGGTGGTGGCGGCTTCGGTGGAGACTCTGGAGGCGGCGGGGGATTCGGCGGCTTTGGGGGCGGAGACTTCGGCGGCGGCGGCTCGAGCGGGAACTGGTAGGGGATGCCCGGAGGAGAAGCTTTGGAACAGAAACTGACGGCACTGGTGGATCGATTGAAGCCGGCGTTTGGCGAGACGCTGGTTTCGGCCATCCTGTATGGTTCGGCGGCGGTGGGCGACTGGCACGAACACAGTTCCGACTTGAATGTGCTGTGCGTCCTGACGCAGATTACGCCGCATGAACTAGTGCAGTCTGAACCGGTTTTCCGCTGGTGGCGCGAGCAGGGAAATCCGCCGCCGCTGCTGCTGAGTGAAGAAGAGGTGCGCACCTCGACTGACTCCTTTCCGATGGAGTTCAGCGACATGCGCCAGCAGCGGCGAGTGCTTTACGGGCGTGATGTGATTGAAGCGCTAGAGGTGGACCGCTCGTTTTACCGGGCGCAAGTGGAGCATGAGCTGCGGGCCAAGCAGATTCGATTGCGGCAGAAGGCGGCGGAGATTCTGTCGAGTCCTGACCGGCTGCTGAAGCTGATGACGGACTCGGTTTCGACTTTTTGCGTATTGGGACGGCATGCGCTGATTCTCAGCGGCCACGAGCCGCACTGGAAGAAGGTGGAGATTGTCGCGGCTCTGGAAGATGCCACGCGGCGGGCATTCACGGCAACAAATGAGATACTGGCGATTCGCGCCACCCCCAAGCAGAAAGCTGCCGGCAACACGGCGGCGCTTTTTGGAACGTACCTGAATGAAATCGCTAATCTGGTCGGGTTTGTAGACGGCCTGGATGGCAAATAATGGAATCGGAGAACAAGTTATGAAGAAGGGCGGCCTTCTAATCGTTGGAGTTATTATTCTCGTGGCATTGATTTTCGGCGGGAAGCTGATGAGCGAGCGGAACACGCTGGTCACACAGAGGAACGACATCGATGCGCGATGGGCGCAGGTGGATAACGACATGAAGCGGCGGGCTGATCTGATTCCCAACCTGGTAGAGACGGTGAAGGGTTATGCAAAGCAGGAGCAGACTGTGTTTGGCGACATCGCGAATGCGCGTGCGGGGCTATTGAATTCACACGGACGGACGGAGGAGATCAACGCCAACAACCAACTGAGCAGCGCCATCGGAAGACTGCTGGTATTGAAGGAAGCGTATCCGGACCTGAAATCGAACCAGAACTTTCTTTCACTTCAAGACCAATTAGAGGGGACAGAGAACCGCATTGCCGTAGACCGGCGCGACTATAACGAAGCAATTAAGCGATACAACACGAACGTGGAACTGTTCCCCACCAACATTGCGGCATCGCTGTTTAACTTCACGCGCGACGACGCTTATTTCAAAGCGACGGAAGAAGAGAAGCGCGTTCCTTCCGTAAAGTTCTGAGGCCGGTTTGCGGCTGTGACCGCATCGTCATGATGGTGCAACAACATTGATAAACTGGAGATCTGCATGGCCGTCAGCCCCGAACTGCTCGAAATCCTGGTTTGCCCCGTTGATAAAGCTCCTCTTCATTTAAGAGCAGACGGGAGTGGGCTCAAATGCGAGGAGTGCCACCGGGTATATCCTATTCGGGACGACATCCCCGTCATGCTGGTGGACCAGGCGGTGATTGAAGCCTAAAGCCTATATGTCAGTGCTGGAGCAACTTCCTGAGCGCGCGCGTGTTTGCATTATCCGGCTGCGCTCTCTTGGCGACTGCGTACTGACAACACCGGCAGTTAATGTTTTAAACAAATTCCGGCCGGATTTGCAGGTGGGGATTGCGGTGGAAGACCGGTTCGCTCCGCTGTTCGACGGGGATCCGGCGATCGCCAAGATTGTGCGTCCGACGTGGCAGTCGGTGCGGCACTGGCGTCCCTCGCTGTGCATTAACTTTCACGGGGGGAGCCGGAGCCAGTGGATGACAGCGCTATCGGGCGCGCGATGGAGAGCCGGGTTTGCGCACCACAATGTAACCTTCACGTATAACATCCGGATTGGCCGGGCGCAGCAGATTCTGGGAGTAAACCGGACGGTACACACGGCGGAACATCTGGCTTCGGCAATTTTCGCGATGGGAGCGCCTTTAGGAGAAGTGCCCGCAGCGCATTTGTCGGCCGGGGAATCGCCGATTATGGGGCGCTATGCGGTGCTGCATCCGTTTGCCTCTTCGCCGGAGAAGCGCTGGCCGCCGGAGCGGTTTTGTGAGCTGGCTCGCTATCTGCAGTTGTGGAACATCAAGCCGGTATTCCTGGCGGGAAGTGCCGATGACGGTTCTCCGTTCCGTCCTCACCAGGTGTTTCAGGGGTCGCTGGCAGAGGCAAAGGCGGTGATTTCGAAGGCGGCTGTCTTCATTGGGAATGACAGCGGCCCGGCGCACATCGCTGCGGCATTCGGGGTTCCGAGCGTGGTGCTTTTCAGCAGTTCGAATCCGGCGATCTGGGGACCGTGGCGAACCGAATCGGAGATCGTGGTTGCGCCGGATGGATTTTCGAAAGTTAGCGTTTCCCGGGTGATTGCCGCGCTCGAACGTTTGCGAACGCTCGAAGAGGCGCACGCTTGAAGGATCTCTACCGCCTACTGAGCTACGCCAAACCTTATCTCCCGGCCCTTCTTCTTTCAGTTATTTTCATGGCGGTGGTGGGCCTGTCGCAGGGTCTGCTGGTCAACCTCATTCCACTGGTGATTGAGCGAGGACTAAAGCCGGACTCGCCGGATACGCCCGCGGTGCTCTACAAGATGCCGGGAACCGGGTACCAGATTTACCTCTCGGACGTTCTGCCTTCCTTCCTCCACAACATCTGGACGATGGTGGCGATTGCGATTCTGCTGTGCTTTCTGGCGAAGGGAATCTGCGACTACGCGGGCAATTACCTGGTGAACTGGGTTGGCATCAGTGCGGTTACGGACTTGCGGCAAGAAGTGTTCGATAAGGTGCTGCGGCAGGATTCACACTTCTTTGAGGACCAGAGCACGGGCCGGATTATGTCGTCAGTGATGAGCGACATCGCAAAGGTACAGGAGTCGGTGTCGAGCATGCTGGCGGACTGGCTGCGGCAGATGTTCACGGCGATGTTTCTGCTGTTGACGATGATCAGCTTCGACTGGCGGCTTTCGCTGGTCAGTCTGGTGGTGTTTCCGGTGGTGGCGCTTCTGACGGTGCGGCTGGGGAAGCGAATTCGGCGCACGACGCGACATGCGCAGGACATGGCGGCTGGGCTGACGGAGATTCTGCAGGAGACGATTACCGGGCATCAGGTGGTGAAGACGTTCGGGGCCGAGGATTTCGAATCGAAGCGATTCAATGTGGCGGCACAACGACTGAAGTCGGGAACGCTGCGTTATGTGGCGCA
Organism: uncultured Solirubrobacteraceae bacterium; assembly: GCA_964658695.1. Lineage (GTDB taxonomy): Bacteria > Acidobacteriota > Terriglobia > Bryobacterales > Bryobacteraceae > Bog-105. The sequence goes on from CBAAAA010000015.1 coordinate 9,964, forward strand.
GCAAGCGCTGGCGTCGCCCATCATTGAATTTGTCGGAGCGTTGAGCATCGTTGGATTGTTGACGTTTGCGCGCATGCAGGTGAAATCGTCGACTATGACGGCGGGCAAGTTTACGGGATTTATCCTTGCTTTGGTGATGCTGTATGAGCCGATTAAAAGGCTGACGGGGATTTACAACATCTTCCAGGGCGGCGTTGGCGCGGCTTTGCGGGTATTTGAGTATCTGGACAGACGGCAGGGAGTGCTGGATAAGCCGACCGCCGTGAAGCTGGTGAAGTTTGAAAGGGCCATCCAGTTTGACAATGTAAGCTTCTGTTATCCAGGCGCGCCGGACCGCTGTGTGCTGGACCGGGTGAGCCTTGCGGTGAACCCTGGGGAAGTGGTGGCGCTGGTGGGGTCGAGCGGTGCGGGGAAGACGACGTTCGCGAATCTGCTGCCGCGATTTTACGATGTGACGGGCGGCGCCATTCGTATTGACGGGAAGGACTTGCGGGACCTGCATCTGAATAGTCTGCGAGAGAACATCAGCATTGTGGCGCAGGACACTTTCCTGTTCAACGACACAGTGTTTGACAACATCGCATACGGGCGGCCTGAAGCGAGAGAAGAGGACGTGTTCGCGGCGGCACGGGCGGCCTTCGCGGAAGATTTTATCCGGCGTTTGCCGGATGGATATCGCACGAATATTCGCGAGCGCGGGATCACGCTAAGCGGGGGGCAACGGCAGCGGTTGGCGATTGCGCGAGCGCTGTTGAAAGATGCTCCGATTCTGATTCTGGATGAGGCGACGTCACACCTGGACACGGAGTCAGAGCGATTGGTTCAGCAGGCGCTGTCAGTTCTGATGCAGAAGCGGACGGTGTTCGTGATTGCGCACCGGCTATCTACGATTCGACAGGCAAATCGGATCGTGGTGCTGGACCGGGGCAGGATTGCCGAGATCGGGACGCATGATGAGTTGATTGCGGGGCGAGGAATGTATCATCACCTGCATGACCTGCAGCATCGCGATGCCTCTGTGACCGCAGTCTGACCTGTTGGTAAGTCCATGCCCTATTCCGAACCGTCGCCGTCTTCCGCATCGTTCGCTTCCGCATCTCCCGCCGAAGACAAAGTACCTCTTCGCAGCATGACGGGCTTCGCGATGGTGAAGCGTGACACGGCCGAGGGCGAATTGACCGTGACGCTGCGCAGCGTGAATCATCGCGGTCTGGATCTGCACTTTCATCATTCGCCGGATCTGGCTTTGTTTGAGAATGCGATGCGGGCGGTGTTGAAGCACAACATCGGTCGCGGGCATGTCGAGGTACGAGCGTTCGTGACCCGGGCGGAACGTGAGAAATCGGGTTCTTACAATCGTGAGCTGATCAACCGCTTCATTGAGTCGCATCGGGAAGCCGCGCTGGAACACCGGATGGTGTCTGAGCCCGATCTGAACGTGGCGTTCGCGCTGCCGGGAGTTTTCAATGCGGACTCCGGACCGCGATTTCTGGATAAGGCATTTGAACCTGAGGTGGTAGCGGCGATTACGGATTGCGTGCGGGAGTTGAATGAGTTTCGAAGCCGGGAGGGGTTCGAATTGCAGCAGCAAGTGCGGACGGACATCGGGGCAATTGAAAGTAACACAGCCGAAATCGTGCGCATACGCGGCGGCGCGGTACGCGAGTTTCGTGATCGTTTGCAGCAACGGCTTTCGGAATTGCTCGCGCCTGCGAACGTTCCGGAGAGCCGGCTGGCGGAGGAAGCCTCGATATTGGCGGACCGTTCTGATGTGCAGGAAGAGTTGACGCGACTGACGGTTCACACCGGGGAATTGCGGAGGGTGCTGGAGGCCGGGGGCGACGTGGGGAAGCGACTGGACTTTCTGCTGCAGGAGTTGAACCGGGAGACAAACACGATTTTGTCAAAGACGTCGGGGATTGGGGAAGCGGGGTTGGGAGTGACGAATCTGGCGTTGCACATGAAAGCGCACATTGAGCGCATACGAGAACAGGCGCTGAATCTTGAGTGAGATGGGGACCGCAAGGGCGAAGAAATGACGAACGTATACATCATTTCAGCGCCTTCGGGATCAGGGAAATCGACGCTGGTGTCGCGACTGCTGGCGAGCGACCCGGACCTGCTGTTTTCGGTTTCCTACACGACGAGGCGTGCGCGTGGGAACGAAGTTCCGGGGGAGAGCTATGTGTATATCTCTCGCGAGGACTTCGGCCGGCGGATAGCGGACGGGGAGTTTCTGGAGCATGCGGAGGTTTTCGGCAACTTCTACGGGACCCATCAGAGCGTACTAGACCAGGCGCGGAGTGAGGGAAGAGACCTGATACTCGACATTGACGTACAGGGTGCGAGACAATTGAAGAAGCGAATCCCTGACGCCGTCAGCGTTTTCATATTAGCCCCGTCGCGGGACATCCTGGAGCAGAGGCTCAGGACGCGGTCGGAGGATTCGGAGGCAGTGATTCAGCGGCGCTTGCATGAGGCGGCTGATGAGATCCGGAATCATTACGAATACGACTACATCCTGGTGAATCACCAGGTCGAGGAATCGGTTGGCACCCTGGCCGCTATTATCAGGGCCGAGCGAGTGCGACGCTTTCGCATGGAAGACAAGATACGGCCGATACTCGAGAGTTTCGAGGGCGACCGAAGGCGGCATTCGTGAGCCAATCGTTCAGGCGGGTGGCAGCGGAAGGCGCGGCAGAAGCAGTTTTAGAAAGAAAATAACGTGGCAGATAAACCAAGACCGAACGCACAATACGCAATCCCAGATGATCCGGACGGAAGCACGTACAGGTTCATCATCGTGGCCGCCAAGCGGGCGCGGCAATTGCAGAACGGCCAGCGGAGCGTTTTGCCGGCGAGCAACAAGAAGCCGACGGTGCTGGCGATGGAAGAAGTGCGTCGCGGACTGGTGCCCTACGAAGATCTGAACCAGATCGAAGCCCATCAGCTCGAAGTAAATCAGATCGATCCGAGTCAGGGTGAGCCGGACTTCACAGCAGCAAAGTAGCGCAAGGTTCGAATGCGGATTGTGCTCGGTGTGGGCGGCGGCATAGCGGCGTACAAGGCTGCGGAGCTAACGCGATTGTTGCAGCAGACCGGGCACACGGTCCAGGTTGTGATGACTGAAGCAGCCTGTGAATTTGTTCGGCCGCTGACCTTTGCGGCGCTCACTGGCCGCAAGGTTATCACTACGCTTTTTGCCCACGAAAGTTCCGATGCAACGCTGTCGAGCGCAGTGGAGCATATCGGTGTCGCTCAGGAGAACGATGTGTTGGTGGTGGCTCCAGCGACTGCGGACTTGCTGGCAAAGTTTGCCGTTGGCCGGGCGGACGATTTTCTGTCGACGCTGTACCTGGCGTTTACGGGTTCGGTGGTTCTGGCTCCCGCCATGAACACAGCCATGTGGAACCATCCGGCAACGCAGGCGAATCTCGACACGTTGTCGCGGCGAGGATGCCATATTATCGATCCCGATGATGGCTGGCTGGCCTGCGGCTCCATTGGTGCTGGACGCCTTGCGGACCCTGCGCGGATTGCTGAACACGTCAACTCGCTGGGCAAAATCCGGCAGGACTTCGAAGGAGAGACGGTGCTGGTGACCGCGGGCCCGACGCAGGAAGCGCTGGATCCGGTGCGCTACATCAGCAATCGTTCGAGCGGGAAGATGGGTTACGCAATCGCCGATGCCGCGGCCAAACGCGGAGCGAAGGTGATTCTGGTTTCGGGACCGGTTACGATTCCCGCTCCACGGAATGTGCAGCTGGTGTCGGTCAAAACGGCGCATGATATGCGGGAAGCGGTGATCCAGCATCTGCCGGAATCGAGCATCATCATCAAGGCGGCGGCGGTGGCGGACTATTACGTTGCCAATGTTTCGCAGCAAAAGTTGAAGAAGACCGCGGCGCGTTTATCGCTGGAACTGGATCCGACTCCGGATATTCTGGCGGAAGTGGGGCAAAAGAAGGGCGACCGGATACTGGTGGGGTTTGCCGCGGAGACGCAGAATCTGATTGAGGAATCGCGACGCAAGCTGCTGTCGAAGAACTGCGACATGCTGGTGGGGAACCTGGTGAATCAGGAGGGGACCGGCTTTGAATCGGATCAGAACGAGGTGGAGATTATCACGCGCTCGGGGGTGACGGTTCACGCGGGTCCGGCTGGGAAGAGCGAGATTGCGGAGCGCATCCTGGATGAGATTGCGATGTTGCGGTTGTCGCTTCGGGGGATGGACCGGATCGCTTGAGTTGACGATACTGCGAACCGGTAGCCTTAGCAGTGAGCGGAAGTTCCAGACCGGGCGTCTCTTAGACGGCTCCATGCCGGAGAAATACTCACCGGGGCCTCGCAATCACGCAATGGCGGCATTTATGGACTCCCTGCTGATCGCAGCCCTAACACGTCCTGCGACATGTTGTATTCCGAAGACCTGCGGCACTGTCAAGAAACCCACGGCCTCACAGTCCAGAACCGGTTTTAACGCGCTGCTAACGTTTACTCGCGAGTTGCGAACCTCACTTACAGGCCTTGGCAAGACTTACTGGCAGGCAAGCAGATGCACCACAAGCGAACCTGCTCGCCGATCTCATTCAACTAACCCAGATATTGAACATGCGCGTAAGTGCCCAAGCGCGTGTTATAAGCCAAATACCATCCCGGATGGTCCGGATCTTCGTAGATCACGATATCATCCGAATTCCAAAGCCAACCATTGACATACCCGAGGTCATAGGGCGCGACGCCGAAATAAAAGCCGTTAAACCAGAACCGGTTCGGGCCGCCGCCACCCAGCCGCCACACATGTCCCGGCCCGAAACCTCCGGTAAATCTCCCATGAGCCCATGGATGATCCAGGTGATAATGCGCATCGTTCCGACCGGAATCATGCCCGACCCATTGCCCATCCGCGTGCACGTGTGGAGCGTCGGGATGCCCGTCACCGTCCCTGTAATTTGCGCGTGCACCGCCCTGCGGGCCGATTGGATGTCCTTCAGGGTGAGGAGCAGGCCCATGCTCCGGGGCGTGGCCTCCAGCGAACGCTGGTCCACCTGGATGGCCGCCTCCTCCCTCGTGGCCGCCTTCATGCTGAGCGTAAGCGCCGCCCGACAGCAGCAGCATCAGGGCGGGTATTAGTAGTTTTCTCATTTGCCTGTCTCTCCTTGTTAGACGTTCAGCAACTTTGAATGATTACCAAGCGACCGGCCCGGACCTCAGGCAATAGTACCGATGTGCGTCTCGATGTAAACTGCGTCACACGTGTGAAGGAAGATCAAGATGGCATCATCTACAAGACAGTTCGCCGTTGTGACCGGCGCGTCCAGCGGCATAGGCTACGAACTTGCCAAACAATTTGCACAGAACGGGTTCGATCTGCTGGCGGTCGCGGAAAGCAATGCAATTGAGACTGCGGCTCAGGATTTCGAAGCCCTGGGCGCAAAGGTCGAGACACTTCAGGCCGACCTCGCCTCGCATGACGGCATCCACAAGCTGATCTCGCGGATTGAATCCGGCGCTCGACCGCTGGACGCAGTGGCAATTAACGCGGGCGTCGGCATGAGCGGGCCATTCGTCGATACCGATCTGGCTGCCGAGCTGAATATGATCCGGCTGAACGTTCTCTCGGCGGTGCACCTGGCAAAGCCTGTCGTGAAGCAGATGGTGGTTCGCGGGAATGGCCGCATCCTGTTCACCGCCTCCATTGCCGGGGCTATGCCCACGCCTTTCGAAGCCGTCTACGGTGCAACAAAAGCCTTCGTCCGGTCGTTCGCGCAGAGTCTTCGTGAGGAGTTGAAAGACACCGGCGTGTCTGTGACAGCGCTGATGCCCGGAGCGACGGAAACCAACTTCTTTCATCGCGCCGGGGCCGATGACACTAAGCTGGGTACAAGCGAAAAGGACGACCCGGCCGAGGTTGCCAAGCAAGGCTTCGACGCTTTGATGGCCGGCGAGGATCACGTGGTAGCCGGATCATTCAAGAATAAGGTCTTTGCCGCAGCCGGACATGTTCTGCCGGATCCGCTGGTTGCCAAGGCTCACGCTGGAGCCGCCGCGCCCGGTTCTGCCAACAAGAAATGATTCAACTGAGTGTCGAAGTGTAAAGCCCTGTGGGAAACCGCGGGGCTTTTTCAGTCAGGTTCCCGCACGAGGTTCTTATTCTTGCCCACCCACTTTAGATAGGCGTAGAGAGATTGCCGCTCGCGCCACACGAACTTCATAAAGCTGGAGCGGTCCAAGTTCTCAGCAGGCATCCCGGAATAGGTCTCTATTCGCCATCGCAAGTAGGGTGAGGCCCAAGGTCGCAACCGGTACCCACGAGACGCCAGCCAAAGAAACAGAAACATCTACGGCCGAACCGCCGATGCGGAAACCGCCGAACTGTCGGTGGCCTGCTTCTGCGTTTCCGGAGTTGCGTAGTAGCCTGAGCGGGTGCGAACTGTCGGCTTGCCGGGAGCTTCCACGGTCACTTTAATCTGGCGATAGCTTCCATCCAGCTGCTGGATCGTCGGAGAGTAGGCGATCGTGTACTGGTTGCGAATGTCGTGTGCAATCTCGAGGGCCTGGGACTGTACGTCGCCAATATCCTTCGGGTAAAAGGCCAAACCGCCAGTGGCGCCCACCAGTTCATTGAGGGCGCGCCGGGCCTTGCTTGCTTCGCGCTTCTCCTCATCCGTAAAAAGCCCGATCGAATACACCAGCGTGTCGGCCTGGTTGGCTCGCGCGACAACCTTCTCAAGCGTCGAATTGCTCGCATTGTCGTTGCCGTCGGTGATCACCAGCAGCACCTTCTTATCCTTCTTTGCATTCTTGTTGGTGTAATCCAGCGACATCATCAAGGCGTCTCGCATCGCCGTTCCGCCGCGCGAGTCAATTCGTGACAGCCCCTGCTCCAGCTTGTGGATGTCACTTGTAAATGGCACGTCGAGATACGCATCGTCATTGAAATTGACGATAAATACCTCGTCTTCCGGGTTGGAAGCCCGCACCATCGCGAGCGCCGCGGCTTCCACTCTCGCCCGTTTGCTCATCATGCTCCCGCTATCGTCGATCAGGACGCCCAGCGAGACCGGAATGTCTTCCCGACGGAAGATCTTCAGATCCTGAGGCTGCCCATTCTCGAAGATCTTAAACGCCTCCCGATTGAGGTTCGTGACCAATTTCCCTTTGTGATCTGTCACGCTCGCGTGGAGTACTACAAGGCGCGTATCGGAACGGAACTGAGCGTACAGCCCTAGACAGAAAACGGTGCAACCGAGCAGCGCTGCCAAATAGCTCTTCCTTGCGTAAACGGCGCGGAGACGGACGCTACTGAGTAGGTGCATAATATCCCAAGCGGAAATAAGCCTTCAACGGCGGCAGGCCTCGTGGCTGGTTCAGTTTTACCTGAACGCGGCGATACTTCCCATCCCTTTCCCGGTTTCGCGGTGTGTAGCCCAGAATGTACTCATTCCGCAGTTCGATCCCTATCTTCGCAGCTATGTCCGGCAGCTCGGCAATGTTATCCACCGCGTAAGCGCGCCCCCCTGTTTGTTCCGCCAACTCATTCAGCAAGCTCGGCCCGGCGGCTTCTTCCGGTGTTCTTCCCCGGCCTGAAAGCGATTCGTAAATGCCGATTGCAAAAATCTGCACGTCTGCTTCCCGCACCGCGTTCTTGATCTCCGTTTCCGTGTAACGACTGCTGTTGTCGCCGCCATCGGAGATGATCAGCACCGCCTTACGCGGATTGTGCGCATGCCGCATTTCGTGCATTGCAAGGTACACACTATCCAGCAGCGCCGTCCGTCCTCGCGACTGGGTGAATGTTAAAGTGCTCTGAATTTTGTCAGTGTCGGTTGTGAAAGGTACGGTCAATTCAGGCCGGTCGTTAAATTGAACCAGGAAAAATTCGTCCGACGGATTTGCCGTTTTGAAGAATTCTATTGCCGCCTGCCGGGACTTACTCAGCTTTTGCCCCATACTGCCGCTGGTATCGAAGACCAGCCCGATTGAGATAGGAGCGTCTTCGGCCGAGAAGTCCGAGATTTGCTGCTCCACCTTATCTTCGTAAAGACGGAAGTGTTCCCGCTCCAATCCCGTCACGAATCGATTGAGGGGATCCGTTACCGTGACGTTGATCAGTACAAGTGTTTTATCGACGCGGATATTTGAACGCCGCGAGGGAACACTGGTTTTTGCTGAAGGAACATTGCGCGGTTCAACCGTAACAGGTTCATCCGGCGCCGTGGTCTGGACGTTCGGTTTCGGCGGTTCCGGAACATCTTTAGGTCCCGATTGCCGAGGATAGGCGGCCAGGCAAAAACCAAGACCTGCCGTCAGAATAAGGGGTAAATAGATACGTCCGTACCGGACGCTGGAAGGGTTAATGCGAGACAAAAGTCGCGTCCGCATGCAGAGTTGATGCTTTCTGCCTCCGATCATAGCATTAGACCGCCGAGGGGTCTTTCGGCGTTTGAGCCCAAAATATAAGTGCCCAATGGGGTGAGAATTAGAGACTTTTAGCTCTCTCGTACTTCAACTAGTAAAATCGAATTATAGATGCATTTTTCCGGCGCTTGGACGCCTGAACTGTTTCGGTGCTTACGAGGTTATTCAAGGCGCGAGTTGGGAGCGGACGTGCTCGCCGGCATCACCGTAGGTTTGGTAGCGCTGCCGCTTGCCATGGCCTTCGGAATTGCTTCGGGCGTCACGCCACAAGCCGGGATCTACACGGCCATCATTGCCGGAGGAATAATTTCCGCCCTCGGAGGGTCACGGCTTCAGATCGGCGGCCCCACCGGAGCCTTCGTTGTGATCGTTGCCGGCATCGTCGCTAAGTTTGGCGCCTCCGGTCTGGCGCTGGTCACCATGATGGCCGGAGTCATTCTGCTGGTCATGGGTCTCACTGGTCTCGGCTCCGCGGTCAAGTTCATCCCGCGACCGGTCACTATCGGGTTCACAAACGGCATCGCCCTTTTGATCGCCTCCACGCAAATCAAAGACTTCCTGGGCCTGCGGACAGAAGCGGTTCCGAGCGCCTTCATCCCCCGAATGAAGATCCTCTTTTCGCATCTGAATACGATTCACTGGCCGACTCTCGCCGTGGCTGCGGCTTCACTGGCGATCATCCTGCTAATCCCTCGACTCACCAGGCGAGTCCCTGGCTCCATTGTTGCAATGCTCATCTTTACCGGGGTAGTAGCGTTGCTGGGAATTCCCGTCGAAACCATCGGGTCGAAGTTCGGAGGCATTCCGACCGGCTTCCCTTCGTTTTCACTTCCGCATTTTCATTCGAGTCACATCCTGCCGCTGGTTCCATCCGCAGTTACGGTTGCTCTTCTCGCCGCGGTAGAAAGCCTTTTGTCGGCGGTGGTCGCTGACAGCATGGCCGGCACTCGACACAACTCGAATGTGGAATTGGTCGCGCAGGGAATTGCAAACTTCGCCTCACCGCTCTTCGGCGGCATTCCGGCAACCGGAGCCATCGCCCGCACCGCCACTAACATCCGCTCCGGTGCGAAGAGCCCCGTTTCCGGGTTGATCCATGCGGCGACTCTGGTTGCCATCCTGCTGTTCCTGGCTCCTCTGGCGCGATTTGTGCCCCTTGCAACGCTTGCGGCTGTTCTCTTCGTCGTCGCGTATAACATGGGCGAGTGGCGTGAAATCGGGACCATCGTTCGGCTCTCCAAAGCCGATATGTCCGTTTGGGCCGTCACTTTCCTGCTTACGGTGATGGCGGATCTGACGGTGGCTGTCGAAGTGGGTATGGTGCTCGCCGCCTTGTTGTACATCCATCGCATCTCGCAAACCACCACCGTGCTGCCTGTCACGGAGGAATACATAGAGGACGGCCGTCCGCATGTGCTGCAGGACAAGCCGTTGCCCAGCAATGTTTCCATTCTGCGCATTCACGGACCGTTTCTGTTCGGGACAACCGAGAAGTTAACAGAGGCCACGGCCAACCTCGATGCACTTCCCTCGATCCTGGTTGTGCGCCTGCGCAATATGACCGCGCTCGATGCCACTGGCCTTCACGCCCTGGAACAATTGGCGCAACGTTTACATCAGTCTGGCCGCGTGCTGCTTCTCTGCGGCGCCCGGGAGCAACCGGCGCAACTGCTTCGACGGGCGGACTTCCTGCGGCATGTCGGACCGGAGAACGTGCTGCCCCATTTTGAAGCGGCTCTCCGGCGGGCCCAGGAAATCGAATCTCAATTTGGCGGAGTCGGAGAAGAAATGGCGCGGGATCTGGAACGCACTTCCCTCTGAGCGAACGATATACTTTCTGATCAATGCCGACATTTTCTATTGGTCGTCCAGAGCAGTCAGAGTATGCCCCACATGCAAAAGCGTACGTCGCTCTCGTGCCGGGTGACAATCCAATAGCAGCGCTCAGCGCGCAGGTGGAAAAGACACTCGCATTGTTTGCGGGAGTAGACGAGAATCACGCATCCGAGTGGAGCTATGAGCCGGGCAAGTGGACCATCAAGCAAGTGCTCGGGCATCTGAGCGACACCGAACGCATCTTCGCGTATCGCGCCTTGCGCGTGTCACGCGGCGATGAAACCCCGCTGCCCGGATTCGAGCAGGATCCGTATGTAGTGACTGCGAAATCAAACGTGCTGCCGCTGAAGCAATTAGTAGAAGAGTTCCGCACGGTTCGAAGCTCGACGCTGGCGTTAGCCGGAGGTTTGCCAGAGGAAGCGTGGTCGAGACGCGGCGCCGTAAGCAATGCTGCTGTGTCGGTGCGGGGGATCTTTTTCACCGCGGCCGGGCACGAACTGCACCATTACAAGATCCTGCGGGAACGATACCAACTCGGGCTATAGGCGTGCGTCTGCGAGAGTCCAGACATCCAGTTGCACGTCGTCGATGGCCCCACCATCCGAGTAAAGATCCAGGCCCATGCCGCTGCTGCGCGGAAAAATCAGGTCCGTCAATGTTGTCCGGCCATCATCGCCGAAGACCTCAACCGAACAGCGGTCCAGGAAGATGTGTAGCGTGATCTTGCCGTCGTCAATAGAGAGCGGACCGTCGTGCTTAGCAGCAAAGCTCGGATCGAACGAGACATCGCCTGACTTCGTTCGATCGATGTAGAGCACGTTCTTGCCGCCATCGAAGCCGACCGATGTCTGCTGGTCCGCGCCTTTGCGCAGATGCACACCGATATTCGAAGCCTTGCCGACATTGAACTGCGCGATTACCTCCAGCGTTTCTCCGAATCGTTGGTGAGTGAGCGTCGCGTTGGCAGTCGCAAGCGATTTTTCCCGCAGGTGAACGTGCCGTCCTCTCAGCTTCTCCGTTTCTCGAACGGGCGACTGCGTCAGAAAGTATCCGTAGTCGGTCCCAGTTTTCAGATTGAGCACCCGCGGCAGGCTCATCTGTCCCCGCCATGGATGTGTCGGAACGTTGCGGCCATACACCCAGTTACTCATCCAGGCAATCAGCATGCGGCGTCCGTCTGATGCAGGAATATCCGACCAGGTCTGCCCAGCGTAGAAATCGGCCCCGTAATCCACCCACAGCGTCTTGCTTGCCGGGTTCGCATTTTTGAAAGTGTGTCCATCAAAGTCGCCGACGAAATACTCCGACGCTGATCCGCCGGCCGGGGTGCCGCCTCCTACGCCGAGTTCCAATACCCACTTCCTCGTCCCGTTCGCATTTGTCACAGGCAGCTCAAAGAAGTTTGGACACTCCCAGTTTGGAACCTGCTTCGCGCCGGCCGGGCCGAACTCACTCAGCAGCGTCCATTTTTTGAGATCGGATGAGGCGTAAAACTGTACCCGGTGTTCAGCCGCGAGTGACACTACCATGATCCAACGCGCAGTCGGCTTGTGCCAGAAGACCATCGGGTCCCGGAACTCGGGCAACTTCAAATCG
>CBAAAA010000016.1:0-21765 GCA_964658695.1 uncultured Solirubrobacteraceae bacterium
GTCGCCTGACGGTAAGCAGATTGCCTTTATGCGCCGCCGAACCGACTCCGAATCTGAAATCATGCTAATCCCGTCTATTGGCGGCGCCGAGCGGATTCTGCACCGGATCCAGATCGGAGACTTTGTTTCCGGATCCGGGAGGATGATGAGCTGGTCTGCCGATGGAAAGTGGCTTTGCTTCACCAGTGAACTTGGCCCCTCCAGTCGCCACGCGTTGTTTCTGTTATCGCCGGATTCGGGCAGCGTGCGTCCGCTTTTCGCACGACCCGGGAGTCCTGAAGGCGACACTTCGCCGGCGTTTTCGCCTGACGGCCGGTGGCTTGCTTTCGCCCGATACGCCAGTCCCTTAAATAGCAAAATATTCGTCCAGCGCGTTACGGCTAAACTCGACCCTGATGGAAAACCCGAGCCAGTTCTCAACACTTACGGCAACTCGACGACGCCAGTTTGGCTATCAGATAGCAAACATATTCTTTTCCTCGATCGAGACGGAACAAGAGTGATGGAGGCGCAAATCGGCGGCCCCGCGAAGCTTGCCTATATGGCCAGTGCAAGATTAAGCGGCCTTGCACTCGATGGATCTGGGTCGCGCCTGATTGCTTCCCGGCGCTCGGATGATGAAGATATCTGGAGCCTGCCCGTGAACCGATTGAGGGTGACCGGAGAGGCCAGGCGCTTAGTCTACTCGACGGCGCGTGAGGCTCAGCCGCGATTTTCTCCCGACGGGCGACTGTTAGCGTTCACGAGCAATCGCAGCGGCGCGGCAGAGATCTGGCTCGCCGATTCAGACGGCCGGAATTCGCGTCAATTGACGCACATCGGCGCCTATATCGCAGGGTACCCCCACTGGTCTCCCGATAGCACTTTCCTGGTGTTTCACGCGCGACGTCCCGACGAGGCACAAACTTACACAATTCGCGCGCAAGATGCGGTCACCCGTCAAATCACTCATGAAAGTCCAGGATTTGCTCTCCCCATATTTTCGCTCGATGCCAAATTCATCTATATGACCGAGACCCGTCCAGAAGGACCGATGGTCTCTCGTGTTTCGGCGGCTGGTGGCTCGCCGCAGCATCTTTGGTCTGGCTGCTGTGCGCAAGAGGCGCCCAGTCGCGGTTTGCTGCTCTATGGGAAATTTGAGCAACCTGGGATCTATGGCCGATCTCTCTCCGGCGATGCCCTGAAGAACCCGGAGATTCGCCTGATGAAAGACTACCTGCCACCCAACGCCGGCTTTGAGGCCGTGGACGACGGCATTTACTACGTCGGCTGTACGCTGACCGGCCAGCCGCGTGCCTTTCGCTTTTACTCATTCGCGTCTGGCCAATCGGTGGATATCGCTCCTACCCCGCCGAATTACGTCAGTGACCTTGCCGTCGCACCGGATCGAAATGAACTTGCCTATACGACGGCCGCGCGGGGCAGCGAAGATTTGGTGCAATTTGATCTAAACTAGAGACCCTGAGGTATCAGAACGGAGCGTTCATAAATCCAGGTTGACGGGTTTCGGCTATGTTGAGGACTGCGCAAGAATCGCGAGCTCCTAAAACAGCATCGCCTTGTCGTCAAAGCTCTGCCGCACAAACTGATGCCACTCCGGTGCATTACCAGCGCCTCATCAGCAACGGGAAAACTCCTTCGATGAGTTCTGCATCTAAAGACGCGTTTACGCCAAGCTCTTACCGCAACGGAACGCCATTTATCCGGCGCCATACATGCGGGCTCACGCCCATCATCGCCGTGAAAACTCGAGTGAAATGGCTCTGGTCCGCAAACCCGCAAAACAACGCCACATCGGCCAAAGACAAGGCCCTGGTTCTCAGCAGGTCTTTTGCACGATCGACACGATGCTTGAGAAGCCAGCGGTGCGGAGTTTCATTACGCCTTCACTAATGACTTGAGCGAACAAGAATCGCTGTCCGTCTACACCCGGTATGCGGCGCCCGGTCCAGACCACGTCGTGTTCCAGGCCGCTTTTGCCAACTTCAATCCGCAGCCTCCGTGGTTGAGGCAAATTTCAAGCTGTACCGGAACTCAACCAAGGTGACTCAATACAAGAACTTTCCGGGACGCACGCACTACACGCTCGGCTAGGATGGCTGGGAAGAGGTCGCCGACTATGCGCTCACCTGGGCGGAAAGCAACGGCGAAAAGCGTGCAGTGATGTCAGCGAGCTGATGGGAGACACAAACAATGGATAGACTTAAGGGGAAGCGCGCCCTCATCACGGGAGGCTCAAGCGGAATCGGTTTGGAAACGGCCAAGGAATTTGCGGCGGAGGGCGCGCGTGTTGCCATCACAGCGCGGAACCGGGAAGCATTCGAAGTAGCGCGCCAGGAACTGGGAGATCGAGTGCCGCATATCACCTCTGATGCCGGCGATGTTTCGGGCCAAAAACAGGTAGCCGACCGGCTGAAAGAGGACTTCGGAAGCCTTGATGTGCGCTTCGTAAACGCGGGCCTGACAGAACTGAAGCCCGCTGATCAGTGGGACGAAGCTGCCTACGACCGTTCTTTCGATACTAATGTGCGCGGCCCGTTCTTTTTGATTGAGGCTTTATTGCCCGTCTTCTCGAATCCAGCCTCCATCATCCTGAACGCCTCCATAAATGCTCATATTGGGATGCCGAACAGCAGTGTGTACGGTGCTAGCAAAGCCGCGTTACTGTCGCTGGCGCGTACGCTTTCAGGGGAGCTCATCAGGCGCGGCATTCGCGTGGACGCCATCAGCCCCGGACCAATTGCAACACCTCTCTATAGCAAGCTAGGGCTCTGCGCTGCCGATCTAAAGGCTACGTCAGAAGCCCTTCAGAGCCAGATTCCCGCCAAGCGCTTCGGCAAGCCAAGCGAGATCGCCAGCGCGGTCGTGTCCCTGGCTTCGGATGAATCCGCCTTTACGGTCGGCAGCGAATTGATCGTGGATGGCGGTCTGGGTCTCTAACGGATGTTTCCCGAGGTGGCGGATGTTCCCGAAGTGACGGTTCTCCCGAGGTCGCGATGAAAGCCGCTCGGATACATCGTTTCGGACCGCCCGACGTGATCGTCGTAGATGATCTGCCCCGTCCCAACCCGGCCGAAGGTCAGATTCTAGTGCGTGTGAAGAGTGCGGGAGTCGGACCTTGGGATATGCTCATCCGCGAAGGGAAGAGCGTCGTGAATTCACCCTTGCCTCTCACGTTGGGATCCGATCTGTCCGGCGTAGTGGAAGCCCTGGGTTTTGGCGTAAAGCAATTCAAGCCGGGAGACGAAATCTACGGTGTCACCAATGCTGAGTTCATCGGCGCCTCTGCGGATTTTGCGCTGGCGTCTTCATCAATGGTCGCGCGAAAGCCCCAAGGCCTCAGCTTCAGCGAGGCGGCTTCCGTGCCTGTCGTCGCCGTCACCGCCTGGCAAATGTTGTTCGAGTATGCAAACGCGAAGCCAGAGCAGGCCGTTCTGATTCATGGAGGCGGCGGCAGCGTCGGAGCCTATGCGGTTCAGCTCGCGAGCCAAGCCGGTCTGCATGTCTTCGCAACCGCTTCCGCCGACGATGCACAATATGTGCGGAGTCTTGGTGCAACCACTGTCATTGATTATCAACGCGAACGTTTCGAAGAAGTCACACCGATGGTCGACGCCGTTCTCGACATGGTTGGGGGAAATACGAGAATTCGTTCACTCAAGAAGATCAAGCCGGGCGGTATTCTGGTCTCTGTCGTTTCGGAGCCCATGCCTGGCGCCACCGCCCTGACCAACATCCGCGCGGTATTTTTCCTGGTCGAAGTGACTACTGAGCGGCTGGACTTACTAACCAACTTATTTAACCAGGGCAAGCTGGTTTCGAGGGTGGGAACAGTGCTCCCGCTGGAACAAGTGCGCACTGCGCACGAAATGTTGGGCGGTGCGCCGCACAAGCGGGGAAAAATCGTCCTGAACATAGCAGATGTGGATTGATCGCCCTGGAACAAGTAACTATAAGGAGCAGATGATGCCTAACGTAGTGATCGTGGGCGCCGGATTCGCCGGATTGAAGTGCGCTATGGAACTCGCCGCCCACCGGGAGATGAGGGTCACGCTTATTGACAAGAATGGTTATCAGCAGTTCCATCCGCTTCTCTATCAGGTGGCGGCAGGCATGCTCTCGCCGGGCAATGCCGCATTTGCCCTGCGCGACCTCTTTCACGGCAACGACAACGTTGATGTGCGTATGAGCGAGGTGGTGGGCGTCGATCCAGTTCGGCGCACCGTCACGACGGAGGATGGAAAGGTCTACGCGGGCGACTACCTGGTCTTGGCGACCGGTTCGCAAGTCAACTTCTATGGGGTCTCAGGAGCGCAACAATATACCGCGCCGCTTTACTCCCTGACAGATGCGGAAAAGCTGCGATCCATCATCTTGCGCGCATTAGAGGCAGCAGACCGCAATCCGGAGGACGCAACCGGAGGCTTACTCAACTTCGTCGTTGTTGGCGGTGGACCGACTGGGGTTGAGATGGCGGGCACGTTAGCCGACATGCTGAAACGGACAGTGCCCAAGGAGTACCGGCATCTCCCTCAGGAACATGCGCAGGTCTTTCTCATTGAGGCAAGCTCGTCAGTGCTGGGCGCGTTCTCTAACGATTCCCAGTCCTATGCGGCGTCCGCGCTCAGGGAGCATGGTGTCCAACTTCACCTGCAAACAAGCGTCCAGGAGGTTCGATCGGACGGTGTGTTGCTTTCCGACGGCTCCCGCATTCCCGCGAAAACAGTGATCTGGGCTGCTGGAGTGAGACCGACGTCAGTGCCGACCTCATCAGAAATGCCCTTGGGCCGTACCGGACGTATTGACGTGCAACCGGACCTCACCGTTCGGGATTTTGAAAAAGTGTACGCGGTTGGAGACTTAGCGAACGCCAAGGGCGACAGCGGAAATCCACTGCCCCAGCTCGCAGCCGTCGCTCAGCAGGCCGGAAGGTGCTGCGCGGAAAACATCATTGCATCTGTCCAGGGGCTGCAACCAAAACCGTTCCTCTACAAAGACCGGGGCATTCTCGCCATGGTAGGCCGAAATGCCGCGGTAGCGGAGTTAGGCAAAACCCATAATGAAATTGTTGGTCCGGTCGCATTTGTGACCTGGTTGGGTGTTCATGTCGCTCTGTTGACGACTGTACGGGCCAAATTGGAAACTATTATCGAATGGGCCTGGGACTACTTCGGTGCTCAACACGCCGGCCAACTCATCGACCAGTAACTCCGCGTTGCAAATGCGAAGACCATCTCAATCGAAACTCCAGAAGGAGAATTTCTAGGAATTGCGTACCGTACGCAGAGTTGGTTCTGGTTCCCGGTGGAACACTGATTACGGCCACGGCAGAAGAAGGAAGAGCGCGGCGATTACCATATGATTGCCACGCGCGGCCTGCAACAGAGTTTCGCCGACGGGCTCATCGCCGAAACGGTGGGTGATCTGTAGGAGCCCTGGATGCGCCATGCCGACCAGGCATTGCAGGACGAGGCGCTGCTGCTGATTATTCAGCGGGAACTGGCCAAGCGCTGCAAGAAAAGGAAGACGCGCGGCCGTCCCGCCACCACCCCGGAAGTCCTCCCGCGACCGCTGCTGCTGAAGCATCTTCGCAACTGGAGCTTTGCGGATCTGACGCGCTAAGTGCGGGCCAATCTGGTGTATCGCAAGTCCACCCGCATTGGCGGCAAAGTGCCCGATGACAAAACGGTGAGCCGTCTGGCGCGCCAACTGGGTCCTGGTGTCATCGAAAAGCTGCATGCACGCATCGTGAAGATGGCAATCGAAAAGAGGGCCGTCACGGGCCGCAAACTCCGCGTAGACACAACCGTCGTCGAGACAGATATTCACTCCCCCACCGACAGCAGCTTATTGGGCGATAGCGTGCGGGTGCTCACGCGCGTCATGAAGAGAATCGGCGAAGCAGCCGGCCGGGCCGGAACCCGGTTGCGTGACCGCACACGTTGCATCAAGCTCAAAGTGCGGGCCATTGTCCGCGCCAGCCGCAATAAAGACCGAGAGCGGCAAACAAAAGCGCCAGCAGTCTTATGTCGCACTGTTGCAGGCAGCCAGTCGCGTGTTCGGACAGGCACGCAAGTTTCCCGAGGAGATCGCTCATGGCATCAAGCGCGGTTCTAAGAAAGTGCCGGGCAAAGTCTGGTGCCAGCTGGAGGAAATGATTCCGCGTGTCCAGCAGGTTCTTTTCCAGACCCGCGAGCGCGTGCTGCCTGGCAACAACGCATGCGGATGGCAAGCTGGTCAGCGTCTTCGAGCCCGAGTCGGAAGTGATTCGCAAAGGCAAGGCGAACAAGGCTAACTAGTTTGGCAAGCTGGTCAAGATTCAGGAAGCCGAGATCAGCTCATCACCCGTCAAGAGGTTTTGGATCAGCGGCCTGCCAGCTCCACCTTGCTGATTGCCGCGTTAGAGCAGCATGTTCAAATCTTTGGCCGTGCGCCGGCAGCGCTTGCCGCCGATCCGGGATTCTTCTCCGCCACTAACGAAGCGGCGGCAGAAAGGATGGGCGTGAGGCGAGTCTCCATCCCCTCCGCCGGATCCACCGGCAAACAGGGTAAAGCAAAACAAAGACTCGCTGGTTCAAGAGATTGCAAAAATGGCGCACCGGCTGCGAAGGCCGCGTCAGCGTGCTGAAACCAGGCACGGCTTGCGCCGATCCAGATGTGAGGGTCTCTCCGGGATGAAACGATGGGTTGGCCTGGGAGTGATTGCCGATAACATCGCCCATATCAGCGACCACATGGCCGCTCATACCAAAGCCTGACCGCCCTCGCTCCAACCCTTCCCCCTTCCGGCTCTTCCCCAAACCCTAACGCGTCCGCTCTCGCTTCCCACTTCAGTCAACGATCAAACTGATTCTGCAACTGCGCTGCCAAGAGGCCGAAAGCGTTTTAGGAATTTGCGCTGGAAAGTAGCTAAGCTTGGATATCCGGCGCATCGACGGACTAAATGCCCGATTCATTCGACACGATTATTCAGCGCGAAATTTATCAGCAACCTGCCACTTGGCTCACCACGTTGGAAACGGTGATGGCGTACAGCGATCCTGATAGAACACTCCTTCGATCGCAGGCCGTGTTCAGCGGAGCGGGGACATCTGCTTACGCGGCCTCGGCAATTGCAACCGCCTGGCCCTCAGCTCGGGCCATTCCCAGTACGGATCTGGTGATGGATGCAGCGTCGCATTTCCCCGAGGGTGGTTTGCTGGTCTCTGTCGCGCGGTCCGGAAACAGCCCGGAGACCCTTGCAGTGATCGAGTCGCTGCAGCGGCAACGGCACGAAGTCCGGCATCTGGCCATCACCTGCAATGCGAATGGACGCCTGGCCCGGGCTCCAGGGGTTCAGGCTATTGTGCTCGATTCGCGCACAAACGATCGTAGCCTGGCGATGACAAGTTCTTTCTCGAACCTGGTGCTTGCCGGGCTTTGTCTGCGTTACGCGAGTGCCATCTATCCTGTGCTGCCGGCACTCTGCCAGCAAGTGGAATCGTCTTTACCCGACCTCGACAGGCAGGCCGAAGAGATTGCCGGCTTCGCACCGCCACGCCTCTGCGTTCTCGGATCGGGGCACCTCTATGCAGCAGCGTGTGAAGCCTCGCTGAAAGTTCTGGAGATGACCGCCGGAGGAACGGTGACGATGGCGGAAACCTTTCTCGGTCTACGCCACGGTCCGATGGCATTTCTCAGACCGGACACTCTCGTCCTCTGCTTCTTTTCAACCGATCCCCGCCGTATGCGTTACGAGTCGGATCTCGTCAGCGAGTTGCGCAAGAAAGGTCTGGGCAAGATTGTGGGTATTGCGCCACCTTTCGCACCCGCGGATCTGTTTGATTATCTTATTCCGGCGAACGCGCCAGACCTGCCGGACTATTTGCGAACCCCCTTCGAAATTGTCTTCGCGCAGTTGCTCGCTTTTTACCTGAGCGTGAAAGCCGGTTTGGATCCAGACAATCCAAGCCCCGGCGGCATCATCAATCGGATCGTCGAAGGCGTTTTGATTTATGAAGACTGAACCGGGAATCGCGGTGGTCGCCCACAGCGGCGGCCCTACCTCAGTCATCAATGCCAGTCTTCTCGGAGTCTACGAAGAAGCCGCTCAGCATCCGCAAATCACTGCGCTCTATGGTGCACAGAACGGAATCTCCGGGCTGTTATCGGAAGACTTCATAGACTTGACGCGACAGCCGAAAGAGCTGATGCTTCAAGTTGCCAAAGCCCCCTCTTCGGCACTCGGTTCCTCACGGCGCGAACTCGCCCCGGGGGACCTGGAAAAGGTAATCGCCACATTCCGAGCTCACAATGTTCGTTACTTTTTCTACAACGGCGGCAATGGCTCAATGGGAACCGCTTCGCAAATCGCCGGCGCGGCCCGCGCTCTGGGCAACGCTTTGCAAGTTGTCGGAATTCCGAAGACGATCGACAACGATCTGCTGGAGACTGACCACACGCCCGGCTATCCTTCTACGGCCCGCTTTTTTGCTTGTGCAATCCGCGATATCGGCGCTGACAATCGGGCGTTATCGGGCCAGGTCGAGATCGTCGAAGTGCTCGGCCGCAACGTGGGCTGGATCGCCGCAGCCACAGCCCTGGCGCGTAGAGATCCGGATGACGCTCCCCATTTGATTTACTTTCCGGAACTGCCGCTTCCCGCCCAGACTTTCCTCGACGATGTGCAGCGAGTCTATGACCGGCTTGGCCATTGTGTCGCCGCCGTCTGCGAGGGTCAGTTGGATGAGAACGGTCAGCCGTTCGGCGCAGACACCAGATCAGGATCGCGCGGGAGTCTCGCCATGAACCTGGCGCATCGTCTCGCGATATTGGTTTCCAGCCGTCTCCGTATCCGGGCTCGCAGCGAGAAACCGGGTTTGCTCGGTCGATCGAGTGGGTTATCCGTTTCTGCTGTGGACTGGAACGAGGCACTGGAGTGCGGCCGAGCGGCCGTTCAGGCCGCGGTCGAGGGCCTGGGAGGGAATATGGTGACGCTTGTGCGGGACTCGCATGATCCGTACCATTCCAGAACAGGCTTGGCGCCGCTCGAACAAGTGGCATTGTTCGAACGACCCTTCCCTTCCGCGTGGCGCAACCAGGAGGGAAACGATGTGACCCGAGAGTTTTTGTCTTACGCGGCTCCGCTTGTCGGAGCCATCCCGAGCTATAAGAACTTAGAAAGGCACTCCGTACGCAAGAGAGGCGTCGGTCAGATATCTTCCGGCCGCCCGGAATAGAATCCGCCATCAACTACGAACGATGACCGTGATCCACGATGCAAGGTCCGAGGCCAGGAAGAAGACCGCCTTCGCTCTGTCGCGGCGTGGATCTCTTTCATCCGCTCGTACCAGCGGCCCATGTCTGCTTGGTACTGCTTCTGCTCAGGAGTACTATCTTCTGGTTTGGAGCGGGCGTTTGAGTGAAAGGATAAGGCCAAATACGGCCAGGAAAGCTAATAGACACGAGTCTAGATAGGCTATGACGCGCCAGACCTTCAACTTCTCGGTTTACAAGGCCTGACTGAAAGAAGCAGAACTGCGCACTGGCACAATCTACTGCTGACCAACCTGAAGGCGGAAGCGCAGCGCCGTTTTGGGACCGTTTAGATTCCGAGACGTGGCGAAGGCCTGTACGGTTGGGCGACTCGCCGACGTGTTAAGTGGGAATAGACCTTTAGCGTGCTGTCCCGGAGTTACCCGGTAAGCAGATTTAACGGATTGGGGAGAGGGGCGGCTTCCGCGCCCCGATTCGTTGTTTGCAACCAGAAAGTTAAATAGTCGCGGCTCTGCTCAGCGTAGGGCTGGTCCTTTCGGTCGTTAATTCACGCTCGGCTTGATGCCAGTCATGATCGGCTGTTCCTTCAGGACAGCCTTTGGCATACCAAATCTGATAGGCTCGCTGGGCTACCTCATAGGTATTGGGCGAAGTTGCGGCGAGCTGGTCTTCGGATACAGCATTCACTGGTGAACTGGCCAGTTCCGTCTGATTTACCCCACCTCTTGCCGTGGTACCGGTTCCCCGCGCACCAGAAGCTATGGTGGGCGCCGGCGATTCGCCAGCCCGCGACGGAGTAACGCTCGACGAGCCAGCGCCCGCGCCAGAGCCGGCGGCGACTCCGGAAGTGTCCACTCCCCGGGAGCCGCTCGACAACAGAGTGTCGCCTGCGATGGTTTCGCCGATGCTCAGGCCGGTCCTGCCCGGCGCTGGACGCTCTGCCGCCGTTTCCTTTTCCGCCACCGGTCGCTCTGCAATTTCAATGCCTTCTACAGGTATTTCGTTCAGTTTGGGATCGATCATAATTCCCTCCGGCGGTTTGACATCGCCCAGAGATGATTTGAGACGAAAAGAATGTCAAAGGGGATACTATACGCGTGGCCTGAGAGAGGTGGAACTTTCGAGGACGGGCTTGGCAAGTCTTTTGCTGTTTAGACCATTTTCGAGAGCTAACAGATTTTTCGCGATTGTGGAACAGAATTGCGGCGATGCCGTTCTTGCCATCTTGGGGGCAGGCGACTTCGCGGCACTTTCCTCAATGGCTAAGACCGTGGCGGCCCAGTCAACTGCACTGAGATAAATACCGGCGACCGTGTCGATGGGGATGCTCAAGTTCGTAGCTGAAGCGGCCACACTGTCCCAATCACCAGCTTCATAGCGTTTGGCGAGAATCAGCACGAACGCATTCTTCGAAGTGATATCCAGACCCAGGAGAGGAGCACCGATTTCGGCGGGTAGAGCGAGTTCACTCAGCAGGTCGGGAAGCGGGCGGCTGGCGAGCGCATCCAGGAGGGAGAACATGCCAATGAGAAATGCGTCCGCAGGTGAACGAAGGCAGGCAGCCACAGCAAGGCTCTCGCAAAAGCGTGCTCTTATCAGGGCGTGACTCGCCAGCACCTGGCTACCACCGAGGTCCATCAGCGTTACCAATATGATCCAGCGGCGAATATCCAGTTCACCCATGGCGACAAGCGCTGGGAGTACTCCCGAGATGGATTTTGTTCTAGCGAAAAGGGCGGAGTTGACGTAGCGGAGCAGCTTATAGGTGAGCGAGACATCGTGCCGAATCAGCTCTTCCAGTCGCTTGAAGTTAATCTCCGCGGAACTGAGCTCAAGCATGAGCCGCAGAACGTTTCCTTTCATTGCTACCATCTGACGCCCTTGCAGCAGGACCGGTTTGGAGAAGAAGAATCCCTGGAAGTAGTGAAAACCGAGTTGTTTTGCGCGTTCGAACTCCTCCCGCGTCTCTACCTTCTCCGCCAGCAGGCGGCGGCCGGCACGACCGTGCTTAAGAGCGAGCCTGACCTGGGTTTCCGGAGAAGTCGCCCGGAAATCGATCTTTACGATATCGACAAGATTGAGAAATTCCGGCTCAGAGGCTTCGGTTACATCGTCTAGTGCAAGAGCATACCCCTGGTTCTTCAGAGCGATACAGGCGGCCAGGACCTCCGGATCTGCTTTCACCGATTCAAGTATTTCAATGATGACCACGGATGAGGGGAACAAGGACGTCCAGCTGCTCATCAGCATTTCTCTTCCGAAGTTGATAAAGAGGGGGGTAACTTCAGAAAGGATCGAAAGACCGGCCGAAAGAAGAGCAGTAGAGAGTACCTGCAGGGTGGACGCGCTGTCGTCGGCTACGTTGGCTTGGCCTTGCTTACACGAACGGAAGAGTAGCTCGTACCCGAAGAGTTGCTGATCCTGATCCAGAATGGCTTGCCGAGCGATGAACACATCCACATTTAACTCATCGATCGAACCGGAGACAATTCCCCCGTTTCTTCGCCCAATTGGACAATTAATCGCCCCAGAAAGAACCTACTTGGGAGAACTGACGTTTTCAGGAGCCGGAGACGCCACTGGAGTTCCCGGCATTACGTCCACGCCCTTCTTTTTCAGGGCGTAGTCCTCGTCCGTCGCCGCGCTGCCGACCGCTTTCTTGGTTAGCTCAGCTTGTACATCCTTCTTTACCTCTTGAGTGGCCACTACGGTGCCCTGCTTGGTTCCGTTGCCGACCTGGATCACTTTCACGCTGACGCGCTTTCGGCCAAAGCGAACACAGGAACGTTCACTGGGCATGAAGATATCGAGGCGCCGACCTTGAATTTTGCGACCGGTGTCGGCGACCACGTACTCACCGGAGTAGCGCCCGGCGCCTTTGATCTTGATGCGGCTTCCGATCGGGATGAGATCGGGGTCGGCAGCTACAACGTGACGCTGTGTGATGACGCCGGAGGCCGTTTTACCGGATTGTGAATAGGCAGTGGCAAGGTATGTGCCGTAACCAGAGGGCAATGGGGGGCCAGCAAACAAAGGAAGCCAACTGGAAAGTAAGAACAGTAATGCCCGTATATGCCTCATCGCTCTCATAGATTAAGGATGAAGCAGGATTGCAACATATTCCTTGGCTGCGGACTTTCAGTGTCGTTTACGAAACAGAAGATGTGGCTGGTTGAAGGAGGGAAGATTGGCGGCAGACCCCTCCACTGATTCCTGCCGCCTCCTTCGAAGGGATGACTCAGAAAATGAGCTTGGCGGCTAGCTGGACGTTTCTTGGAGCGCCAGTTCCAATGCCAGGAGCGCCGTTGTATAAGTCCAGGGTCTGGGTGATCTGGCCGAGGCTGCTGCTGCCGACGCTGTTCGTGGGGAGCGAGAGGTCGCGCGTATTGAAGAGATTGAAGATTTCCGCTCGCAGTTGTAAATTGACATGCTCGCCGATCTTATTGTTCTTAAAGACGGAAAAATCGACCTGCTCGGTGGATGGGCCGTAGAGCGAGTTGCGCGCCTGATTGGAGTAGGTTCCGGCTTGCGGCACGGCAAAGGCGTTGGGGTTAAACCAATATGCGTAAGATCCTTTGACGCTGGCGCGGACGCCCGAGAAGGGATCGCTGACGATCTCGGCGCGATCGTTGTTTTCTTCCGTCTTGCTGGAATCAGTTCCTGAAAAGACGGTGAATGGGCTTCCGGTGTAGAAGGTCAGGAGTGAGTTGAGCTGCCAGCCGCCCAGCAAGGCCTTAAAATGGCTCGGCGACGGCAGTGAATAACTGAGGAACGTAACAAACGACTGGCGTATGTCGTAGTCAGAGTTACCCCAGTCCCCCTTGAGGTTGTAACTGTCCTGCGGAATCACGCCGCGAGTGGAAGACAAGTCGTCTCGCGAATGTCCATAGGTGTAGTTCAACTTCATACTGAAGCCGTGGAAAGTGGCAGTGCGGAGCGAGGCGATCAGGCTGTTGTAGTAGCCATTGCCAACGGATTGAACCTCATTGATAGTGGCGAGATTCGGGAATTCGGCGCTGTAAGGCCGGGAGCTATTCGCTTCGGTTAATCCTTGCGGAATTTGATTGATGTCCAGCGTGACGGGCAAATGCCGGCTCAGAGTTCCGGCGTACCCAACTTCCAGTACCGAGTTGTGCCCGAGTTGGTATTGAATGTTCAGGTTGGTGTTCTGGCTGTAAGCGGTTATGAAGTGCTGGCTGACAGAGAAAGCTCCAAATGGGCCAGTGGGAATGGTGGAACTGCCGAAGACCGGCACGTCGGGCTCAATCTGAAGGGGGCCCTGCGCATTGGCCAGCGTGTAGACGGGGGAGGTGCCGCCCGGATTGGCGAGGATTCCAGTCGCACCGTGATTGGAAGGAACATTATCTCCAAAGTAGTTGACATTGGGAACCTGGTAAAAGAGGCCGTAGCCGCCACGGACGACGAGTTTGTCGGAGAATTTGGGTTGGTACGCGAATCCGAATCTTGGTCCGAAGTCATGCCAGTCGCGCGGCCATAGGGTCCCGAGTTTATTGACGTAAGTGATGCCGCCGTCAGCCGGAATGAAGGTAGAGATCCGATCGGTCGGATCAGAGAGCGGACTCTGGTATACCCAGTTGACTCCATAATTCAGGGTGAAGTTCGGCCGAAGCTTCCAACTATCGGAAAAGAAACCGGACGTGGAATTAAGATAGTAATTGCGCTGTAAGTCACCGTAAGTGATGGTGGCGTTATTGATATTCACGCGACCGGACAGGAAGTCAGCCAGGGAGTTCAGCGAAGCGTTGGGAGCTCCTCCGACCACAGCGGCGGTGTTCCAGGTATCACTTGGGTCCAATGCGGCAAAGGGTCCCTGCGACCCGTCGAAGGTGAAACTGCCGCGCTTGTTGCGCTCATAGAATACGTCGAAGCGAGCCCGGCGATATTCAGCACCGAAACGAAGCTGGTGCGTTCCCGCCGTGTAAGTAAACGTTTCACCGAGATGTCCGGTGGTATCGATTCTTCCGAGTGGCGGAGTAACGCCGACCTGGTCGAAGCCCTCGATATTGATAGCCGGAGCACCGAAGAGGCTGGGATTAGTCACACCGGTGTTCAAACCGAGGGCGGGAATATCGAAGCCGGTGTTGGCGTCACCGAACACCTGTTTGAAGTAGTTTACGCCAACGACGGTTTGAGCGACAAAACGGGGAGAGAGGACCTCGTTATAGACCAGCGAGAAGTTATGCATTCTGCTTGGCGCGGTCTGATAGTAGTAGGGGATGACTGAACCAACTTCCTCAGTTTGAGAGCCGGTGCCACCGAAGTAACGGATAGCGATGTTGTTTCGCTCATTGAAGATGTGGTCGAGCTTGACGATGCCGTTGTAGCTGTTTGAAGTATTGTTTGCGGCTCCGAAGAAATTGTCCGGAGTGGCCGGACCGGTCAGAGTATTTGCGGGCCAGAGACCATTGATCAGATTGAGCGCTACGGGGCTGACGCCGACGCCATCTTTGGCGAGCAGTTTTTCTCCAAGTGCGACCCAGGCGGCGCTGGGCGTGGTTCCCTGCGCGGTGTTACCGGCGAGATACACCTGTTGTTCGTAAGTCAGAAAGAAGAAGGTCTTGTTGCGCCAGATGGGACCACCGAGCGAACCGCCTTCCTGATTGTTGCGCAGTTCCTGAACCGGAGTGGAAGGCGGATTGAACCAATTCTTAGCAGCCAGAAATTCATTGCGGTTGAAGTAGTAGAGCGAACCGTGGAAGTCATTGGTTCCGGACTTGATCACGAGGTTCAAGGTGCCACCGCTGTTGCGGCCTTGCTCCGCGCTGCCATTGGTTTGCAGAGAAAATTCATCGATGGCGTCGATGGGCAGCAGGGTACCGGCGATACCAGAGACTCCGCCCTGATTCACGGCGGCGGCGTTGTGCCATTGGTCGTTGTTGTCTGCGCCATCGATCTGCCAGTTGATGGCGTTGGTTCGAGTGCCATTCACCGATCCGTTTGCATTTACGCCGGGATTCAATTTCAGGAGCTGGGTGAAGTCGCGCCCATTGAGCGGCACATCAAGCAGCACCTTGGTGGGGATGACGCTAGTCAAGGTTGAAGAGGAGGTCTCGATAGCGACCGTGTTGGCGGATACTTCGACCGCCATGGCTTGAGTGGCCACCGAGAGCTTGGCTTGCAGGTTGAAGATCTTTCCCGCTTCGACGTTGATGTCCTTTATCTCTTCCGTCTGGAAGCCAGCTTCGGTGACCGTGACGGAATACTTGCCTAATGGAAGATCCTGAAATGTGAAATCGCCGGCCGTACCGGTTGTGACGGCGCGCGAAAGTCCGGTATCGACGCCTGTGAGTTTTACCGCGGCATTTCCGACCGATGCGCCGCTGGGATCGACGACTGTTCCTGAGATTCCCCCACGAAATGTCTGTGCAAATGAAAAAGCGCCAAAAAACAGAACGACCTGCAAAGCGAGCAAAATGCTTTTGAACATACGAACCTCCAACTGTTATGGGACTTGAGCAAACGGTGCTCTCTGAAGACGGGGTTACCTGAAGCTAATCCATTAGCTTAGAGGATTCTCACCAAAATGCAACACTAATGCAACACTTCGGGAAGTCAAAATGAACTCGCATCATAATGAGAGAGTTTATGCTTCGTCGTGATTTCCTTGCCGCCTCTGTACTCGCCGGTTCCTGTCCGCTTGTGAACGGCGCGGATAAACCCAACGTTGCCTTCCCGTCCGAACCTCGGGAGCGGCTGGCTGTATCCACCTATCCGTTTCGAAGCTTGATCAAGGGAACGGAGAGAGACGCGGATGGAATGAACAAATCAGGCATGACGCTTCAGGAGTTCGCGCAAACGGTCCCCAAACGTCTGGAAGTGCACGGCATTGAGCCATGGAGCGATCACTTCGAATCGACCGATGCATCGTATGTGCAGACTCTGGCAGCGGCGTTTAAGAAGGCGGGGCTTCGGGTAGTAAACATCGCGGTCGATCTTCCGGTGCACCTGTGCGACAACGATCCGCAGCAGGCAAACGCCGGTCTGGACCAATACCGGAAGTGGGTGGACGCAGCGGTGATTCTGAAATCGCCGAGCATCAGAGTGCATGTTCCTTCGGGGCCGGAGAACAGAAGCGATCTGCCATGTGCGTTGGAGGCTTTGACGAAGCTTTCGAAGTATGGCGCAGAGAAGAAGATCGTGATCAACCTGGAGAACGACAACCCGAAAACGGAAGATCCGTTCGTCATTGTGGAGATTCTACGCTCGGTGAACAGCCCCTTTTTGCATGCGCTGCCCGACTTTTGTAACTCGATGCTGATTGCCGACGACTCGGATTACAACGATAAGGGCCTGGCTGCGCTCTTCAAATACGCCTATAACATCAGCCATGTGAAGGACTCAGAAAGCGACCGCGGCAAAGTCTATACGGTCGATGTCCACAGTATCTTCGAGATTGCAAAACGAAGCCACTACAAGGGGTATTTTACGATGGAGTTCGAGGGGACCGGCGATCCATACCAGGGGAGCGCGTCACTGCTTCGAAAGAGTTTGGAGGCTCTCTCGTAGGCAAGCAGCGGGCCACGCTTGGTTGTTGCGCGGCCCGGAATCTTCGCGTTTTACGGGATAACGAGTTCCTGACCTGCCTGAATTTTATCGGGATCCGAAAGCTTGTCCCGGTTGGCCTCGAAGATTTTGTTGTAATCTGCCGCGTTTCCGTAGAATTCCTTAGCGATCTTCGATAACGAATCACCCGGCTGCACCTTGTAGGTTTTGCCGCTGCCGGACGTTCCTGCCGCGGCTGCTTGCGCCTTGGCTGGCTGGGGGAGCGTACTGTCTACTGTCAGATCACAGGTGAGGTCGGAGTAGGAGGCGTCGACGCTTTTGATCTGATTCCAGACATCGTTTTTTATCTCCTCGGAGGGGGCAGCGCCCTGAATGAATAACTTATTGTCCTGCACATGCAAATGAGTCAAGTGCACGCCTTCGCGACTAATTATGTCTAAAACGGACTGATACTTCTGTTTCAATTCTTCGAGTTGAGCCATATGACCTCGGAGGTTGGACCAGGAAGAGCGGGATAGGTTGCGGGCAAAATGGAGGCGGCCGCATCCTCTATAATTTGATAACGCCGATGTTCTCACATTCTTCGGAAGAGCAGCTTCAACCAGGGCCCTCGAAACAGCCCGTTAAAGAGGCGAGGCAGAACCAGGAGCCCGCTATGTGCTTTTGTCCGCTATGTAGCTGCCGGCTGCTCTCCGCGCGATGCAAGCTTGTATGTGAGCGGTGCGGCTACTTCATGAGCTGCGCCGACTACTATTGACGGCTCCGGCTAAACTGACTGGCCGGGCGCGCACATCGGCTTACCTGGCGCTGGTTTCAGTTTGCCTGTTATGGGGGACGACCTACCTGGGCATCCGGATCTCGGTCGAGACGATTCCGCCGTTTTACCTGATTGCGGGGCGTTATACGATCTCCGGTGCGCTGCTGCTGATTGCGGCCCGTGCGAGTGGACTTCACATACCGACCGGCCGGGAACTGATACAAACGGGCGCATGCGGCATCATCTGTATTGGCATTGGCAATGGATTTCTGGCGCTGGCCGAGACATGGGTTCCAAGCGGACTGGCAGCGGTGTTTTACACTACCTGCCCGTTTTGGATGGTGGGGATCGATACCTTTTTGCCCGGGGGAAAACGGCCACTCGCATCGACGGTGCGCGGCTTGCTGGTTGGGGTCGCGGGAGTGTTGTTTATGGTGCTGCCGTCTGCACTGAGGGAAGGGATTCGGGGCGGGACTGTTAGCGGCTTTCTGATTCTGCAATTGAGTGCTGTGGGATGGGTGGCCGGCGCGCTGTTACAGAAGCGGGTAATTACTCGCGCCGAGCCGGTGGTGACGGGCGCAGTACAGCAACTGGCAGCAGGACTGGCCGTGTTCGTTCCGGCGATGCTCTTCGAACACACGCCGGAGCATATTTCGACTCGCTCTGCGCTGGCGGTGGGATACCTGGTTGTGTTTGGTTCGTGCATTGGTTTTACGTCTTTCATCTACGCCATGTCACGGCTTCCGGTGGCCATTGTTTCGGTCTACACCTTTGTCAACCCGATTGTGGCTGTGTTGCTGGGCTGGATCTTCTTCCGCGAGCCTTTCGGGTTGCGCGAACTGGTTGCCATGCTGGTAATTTTCGCCGGGATATTGGTGGTAAAGCGCAGCGAAGGAAAGACGCACGGGGAGGTGCTCGAGAAGCCTACCGCGGCAGATCTCGAAGCAGTTGGGCCAGAGCCCTAGAAGCAGCAGCCAGACATCTGCTAAAGGGAGGACAATCGAAAGATGGAGCATCCGCCAGGACCACGTGGCTTCAAGAGTTTTGGTTTTCTCGGCAACGGCTCTCTGGGGGGAACCGTCGAGTTCCTGCAGCGTGTTTCTCACGAGTATGGGCCGTTCGCGTCGTTCCGCGTGCTGCATAAGCGGATTTATCTGCTGGACGAACCGGATCTGATCCAGGAAATTCTGGTGACCCGACAACATGAGTTTGTGCGTGACTCGGGCGCAACGCTGCTGCGTGAACTGGTGGGAGACGGGCTGCTGACAAGGGAAGAGCCGCAACATCGGGAGCGCCGGCGAGTTCTTCAGCCGGCGTTTCACAAAGAGCAGATTGCGGGTTACGCGGCGGTGATGGTGCGGGAAGCGTCGCGGGTAGCCGGGGAATGGGAAGACGCGGCTGTCCTTGATATCCGGCAGCAGATGCGCAAGTTGACGCTGTCGATTGTTGGCGCCACCCTGTTTGGAACGGAGTTTCGAGACGCGGCAGTGCGCATGGCGGCTATTCTCGACCGGGTGGTGCGGAAGGCGGCGCGTATTGCTCCGGCGTTCGCGATGATCGAGCCTGCAGCGTTACTGTACAGGCGTTTGCTCCCTGAGGGCCGCAGTCTCTTCTTTCAGCGAGAACGGACCGAACTGGAGGAGATCATCATGCCGATCCTGAGCAACAGGCGAGGTGGAGAAGGGCGCGATATTCTGTCGCTGCTGATGAATTCGGTGAGCGAGATCGATTCGGGGTTGAGCGAAGCAGACATCAAGAATGAGGCGATTACTTTCGTTCTTGCCGGGCATGAAACCACATCCGCCGCGCTGACCTGGACGTGGAAACTGCTGTCCGAGAATCCCGGGGCAGCTGAAAAAATGTATGCCGAAGTGGACGACGTTCTGGGCGGCCGTTTGCCAGCTCTCAGCGATGCACCTGCACTGGACTACACGGCGAAAGTGTTCAAAGAAGCGATGCGGCTGTATCCGCCGGCGCTCCTGTTCGCGCGCCGCCCGAAAGACCGGCTCACGTTGGGCGGTTATCAGATTGAACGCGGCGAAAGTATCTTTCTAAGTCCTTTCATCACGCAGAGAAACTCCAAATACTTTGAAAATCCTGACGAGTTCCAGCCGGAAAGGTGGGATGCCGGCGAGCGAAAACGGTTCATCTACTTTCCGTTTGGCGCGGGAGCAAAGGTGTGCATCGGTGAAGCGTTCGCGAAGCTGGAAGGTGCGCTGGCGCTGGCTGTGATTGCGCAGAAATGGCGTCTGGAGCGCGACGGCCTGCCGGCAGTCGATGTGCGCGGAGGAACGCTGCGGTCTGCCTCGCAACCGGTATTGATGCGGGCTGTCGACCGCTCCGTTGAAAGCGTACATATGAAGCTGAGGGCTGTTTAAAAGCAAGAGTTCGACATGTTAAAGAACAACGAAAAGACGATCCTGGTTACCGAGGCGTCAGGACACCATGGTGGCGTCGTCTACCGGCATTTGCAAAAGAAAGGGTTTCGATTACGGGCGTTGGTTCACGACCCGTATGCCGAGACAGCGCGGCAACTGATGGGGCACGGAGAAGAGGTGTTTGGAGGAGATTTAGACGACTCCGCGAGCTTGAGCCGAGCTTTGGATGGAGTGTATGGTGTGTATTCGGTGCAGCCCTATACAGAAGATGCGGCGACCGAAATCAAGCAAGGCGTCGCCTTAATTGAAGCGGCGAATCGACAGGAAGTCAGTCATTTTGTTTACGGCTCTGTGGCTAGCGCGGACGAGCAGACTGGAATCGCGCATTTTGAAAGCAAAGGAAAGATAGAAGAGCATCTGCGGAGTAGTGGACTCAGTTACACGGTCTTGCGGCCGGTCTGTTTCATGGAGAACTGGCAGACGATGATGAGCGAGCCGATCAGCCGTGGAGAGATCCCGCTGCCTCTCAGTCCGGCGACCAGGCTTCAGATGGTAGCGCTGGACGACATCGGATCGTTCGCTGCGATGGCGTTTGAACATCCGGGGAAGTGGAAGAACAAGACGCTGTCCATCGCCGGGGATGAACTTTCAATGGAGAGTATCAGTCAAGCGTTCAGCCGCATTTTGTCTCGCGAAGTACGTTATTCGCAGGTGCCGTGGACGGAGTTCGAGAAGCAAGGTGGTCATGAACTTGGGGTGATGTACAGGTGGCTGGAGGCCGGCGGGCATCACGTGGACCTGGATGAGGTCAAGCGCGAGTACCCGCAGATGACGAGCTTCAATCGCTGGCTGGAAAGCTATTGGGTTGCTTCATCGGCAACCGCGATTTAGATCGCCTTCAGATCCCTTATATCGCTTTCATCTCGGCCATTGTTCTTCCGGTAGCGCCTGGCCCGAAGTTGACGCGGGCGTCTTTGATGCTGAGGCCGACAACGTCGATGCGACGGAGATCCGTGGTGCCTAAGCCCACTGCTTCGGCGAGCTTCAGACTATTATCTCCACGCAGGAATGGCGACGTGCCCCGATCCACTTTCGGATCGTAGCCCATGACGGCCATGCCTACTGCGTCGGTACATACGATGTTACGGCCGGTCAGGATAACGCCCGGGGTCATGCGTTCCAACCCTTTCAGCCACGGCCCTTCGCCGCCCCGAACGGTCTCAACGCCATCGACGATTGCAAGATCATTCGGCCGGATGGATATCTGATCGACCACAATGCGCGGAACACGATAGCCAGGGTCTCTGGGGGAGTCAGGATGGAGTTCGGCATCAACTCCGGAGGGAGCTTTGGTGGTTCCGGCGTGCAGGACGTCCCCCCGTTCTTTGGTCGGCCTTTCATTGCCGCTTGCGCCGCAATCGGAACCGTAGAGGGAACAAGGCGTGTTGCCGAAGTTGTTCTTCATCGACATGGTGACGCCGGCGATCCAGTGGTTTTTCAGCTTAGCGAATGAGACGTATGTATCGCACTCGGTGTACGCCTTGTTGATCGTGTAAGCAGGATACATGTAGCCGCCGTAAGGAACCTTCAGGCGGACGTAGTTACTGTAACGGCCCATGTTCTGCACGTTTTCCCATTCGACCTGTGTGCCGAGGTTGTTGATCAGGTTCACGTCGAGGCCATAACGGGCCCAGAGAGCAGGATCCTGAGTGGCGGGGAAGAAACTCTCGATGATGCGGACCCGGCGCGCTCCGTTCTTTGCAAGGAGATGGACGACAGCGGCGACCGAACCGGGATCAGTGCGATAGGGGAGGTCTGGGGTCAGCGGGAAATGGGCGGGATTTCCGGTGA
>CBAAAA010000017.1:0-21629 GCA_964658695.1 uncultured Solirubrobacteraceae bacterium
AGGAACACGAAGAAAAGCACCAGCGTACCGGCGATACCGATCCAGCCGAGTTGGGTGGCGGCGAGGAAGAAGATACCGGTGAGCACCTGAAAGGTAAGTGCCCCAGAGAAGATGCGCTCACTGGTGAACCTGCGCAGCAGAAGCAGATTGATCTGACTGCCGCCGATGAAGCCCAAGGTAAGGACTGCGAAGATGCCGCCAAAGACTTTGGCGCTGACGTGAAATCCATCCATGAAAATAATGGGGGAGCCGGCGACGTATGCGAAGAGACCTGCGAAGGAGAAAGCGCCGGCAAAGGCGTAGGTGCAGAATTGCGGCTGTTTCAAGATGTGGCTGAAGTTACTCGTCAGATGTCGAAGCTCTAGCGAAATTGTCGGGTCCGGAGTATGGCCTTCGGGCAGAAGGAAGAACACGAGCGCGAGGACGATCGCGGCGATGCAGGCGAGGGCGACAAAGATCCATTGCCAACCGGCCCAGATCATGATGAGACTTCCGGCGGTGGGCGCGAGCAGCGGAGAGACGCCGATCATCAGGAACAGGAGGGAGAAAATCCTGGCGCTCTCGCGGGGAGGGAAGAAGTCGCGGACCATGGCGATGGAGCCGACCTGTGCGACGCACCCGCCAATAGCCTGCAGGAAGCGGAATGCGACCAGGGTCTGGATGTTGCGCGGATGGGCGCACGCCAACGACGCCACGATATAGAGAACCAATCCTGCGTAGAGCGGGCGCTTTCGACCGAAGCGGTCCAAGAGGGGTCCATAGAAGATCTGGCCGAATGCGAAGCCAACGAAATAGGTCGAGAGAGACAGCGCGATGGCGGAGCTGGTGGTATGCAGTTCCGATGCGACCCGAGAGAACGCGGGCAGATACATGTCTACCGCAAAGGGCGTTACCACGCTGAGCGAGCCGAGTAAGACGATGATGAGCCAGCCGGCTGGCCGCCGGACTCCTCCATTGAATGTACTAGATGGGGAGTGAGTTTGCTGTTCCAAAGGGTTGAATCCACTGATGTACAGCCTTCACGAGAAGATGCAAGCATGCAAAGGGGTCGGCCCGTAATCGGTTGTTGCGGTTGGAGCGAAGCGAGGCAGAAGTATTTTGCTGATTTCGGGGCAGTGGAACTGCAAAGCACGTTTTATGAACCACCATCTGAGTCCCTGGCTAATAAGTGGCGCATGTCTGCTCCGGAGGCGTTTCAGTTTTGTTTGAAGGCCTGGCAACTGATCACGCATACGCCGTCAAGCCCGACTTACCGCAAATTGAAGTCGAAGCTGGGGACCTGGGAGCGGGAGTTGGTGGGATCGTTTCAGGACACCGAGCAGGTGATACTGGCATGGGAGCGTACGGCCGACACTGCACGCTCGCTCCAGGCGCGTGTGATTTTGTTTCAGTGTCCCGCCTCTTTCCGTCCGGAAGCTGGCAATCTACGCAATATGCGGAGGTTCTTTTTGAGCATCAAGCGTGAAAGCTTTGCACTGGCCTGGGAGCCGCGCGGCGACTGGCCAACGGATGTTGTGGCACGTTTATGCGAGGATCTGGATCTGCTGCTCTGCGTGGATCCGCTGAAACCGGAGTTGATTGGTGTGCGGACGTCCTATTGGAGGCTGCATGGCAGAGGCGGCTATTCGTACCGCTATACCGATGAAGACCTGGGAGAACTGGCGGCGCTGTGGCAGCGCTGCGCGGCGGATGGAGAAGGCCCGCTATACATTTTCTTTAACAATATCCGGATGAAAGAGGACGCTCTCCGGTTTGCGGCCAGACTTCCTTTTGTGAGCTATTAGTCAACGAATGGCAGGTTCGCTCAGCTTGGCCGGTTCAACGTGTACGAGGACATCGGCCACCCATGGAAGCC
This sequence comes from uncultured Solirubrobacteraceae bacterium, assembly GCA_964658695.1. GTDB lineage: Bacteria > Acidobacteriota > Terriglobia > Bryobacterales > Bryobacteraceae > Bog-105. The sequence goes on from CBAAAA010000017.1 coordinate 1,856, forward strand.
TGTTCTTGATGGCGAATTTGACCTGCCTTGCGATCTCGTGCGACTGGCGGACGGTCATCTCCGGATCAACTTCAAGGTGCAGATCGACATGGTAACGAAGGCCGGTCCGGCGGGCGAGGCATTTCTCGATGCCGCGCGTGCCCGCGACACCTAAAGCCACGTGTTTGATGTCGTTTAGCCGGCCGGTGTCAGGCATGGTGTCGAGCAGCGAATCGACCGTGCGTTGAACGACGCGCGCGGATAGCACAAGAATCAGGACTCCGATGGCGACCGCGCCAACCTGGTCGGCCGCGTGGAAGCGTACCGGGTCCCAGACTGCTAGCAGAACCGCTATGAGAGCGACAGTTGTCGAGAGAAGATCGGTCAGATCGTGCCAGGCGTCGGCTTGCAGGCCGCTGCTCTCGATTCTTCGTCCCACCTTGAACTTTGCCCATGCAAGCGCGAGTTTGACGACAATGGCCGCCAGCAGAGGATAGATTGCAAAACCGAGCGGGGCGAGGCGGGTGGAGGAAGAGGTCAATCCTTTCCAGAGGATCGCGGCCCCCGTCAGCAGTAACAAGCCGCCGACTGCGAGGCTCGCCAGCGTTTCATAGCGGCCGTGGCCGTACGGATGTTCATTATCCGGCGGTTTGCTCGCAAGCCAAAGTCCGGCGTATACGAATGCTGAGGAGACCACGTCGCCGGAGGCTTCCAAGCCGTCCGAAACGACAGCGTCGGAGTGCGCCTGAAAACCTACCACCAGCTTTGCAGCCGCCAGCAGGAACCCGGCGGTCATACTGATCAGGGCCAAACGGCGACCGGCCAGCTCTTCGGAATTCAGGCCGGACTTGATAGGAAGATCCACGACGAAGAGTAATTCGGAGATCGGTCGCTCCGAAGCTACGCTTCGAGGATAACGCGATGCGATAAGGGCGTTCCAGCTACCGCGAAGTCAGTTCAGGTTGCAGATACTTCGCTTCGCGGGCATCTTCGGCGTTGTACTCGCGGCGGCGAGTTTGGAAGCGATCGAGATAGATGTAAATCACCGGCGTAATGTAGAGCGTCAACAGCTGGGACACGATCAGGCCACCCACAACCGCGAGACCAAGAGGACGCCTCGCCTCGCCACCCGCGCCGGTTCCGAAAGCGATCGGCAGGGTTCCAAGAAGAGCGGCCATGGTGGTCATCATAATGGGCCGGAAACGCTGCAGGCAGCCTTCAAAGATGGCGTCTTCTGGCGATTTGCCTTCATTGCGTTCAGCTGCGAGCGCGAAATCGATCATCATAATGGCGTTCTTCTTCACGATGCCGATCAGCAGGATGATCCCGACAAAGGAATAGAGATTGAGATCGTCGCCGAAGAGGCGCAACGTCAGAAGCGCGCCCAAGCCGGCTGCGGGAAGGCCAGAAAGTATGGTGATGGGGTGGATGAAGCTTTCATACAGAATCCCGAGGACGAGATAGATGACGAGGACTGCGATGACGAGCAGGATTCCCAGACCCCTCAGAGAGTTTTCGAAGGCCGCGGCGGTGCCTTGGAAGCTGAAGTTTAAGGTATCGGGCAAGCCGATCTCACGCGCCGCTTCATCGATATCGCGCGTGGCGGAACTGAGTGAGACGCCGGGCTTCAGATCGAACTGAAAGTTGACCGCCGGCAGCTGTCCAATGTGGTTAACGCTGAGCGGGGCGACAGTCTGTTCGAGACTGGTGACAGCAGCGAGCGGAATCAACTTACCTTCACTGGCGCGGATGTAGAGACCGCTTAAGGCTTCGGGGTTGAGCTGATATTCGGGCAGCACCTCAAGCAACACGTCGTATTGATCGGAGGCGGCGGTGATGGTGGTGACGCGCCGGTTCCCATAGGCATCGTAAAGGGTGTTAGCAATCTCGTCCGGGGTAATTCCAAGGGCCAGTGCACGGCTGCGGTCGATGTGCACGTTCAGGCGGGGACTGCTTAAGCGGAGATCCGAGAAGATGTTTGTCAGTTGGGACAGCGAGCGTAATTTTGCTTCCAGTTTTGGAGCCCAGCGATATAACTCCGCGGTATCGGGTCCCTGTAATGCCAGTGAATATTGGCTTCGACCTTCGTTCTGTCCCAGGGTGATCAAAGGCGGAGCTTGCAGGAAGACCATGATGCCGGGTATGGTCATCAGCTGCTGCTGAAGCTGGCCGAGGAGCGCCTGAACCTTGGGACGATGTTTATCTTTCTTGAAATCGATAAACATGAAACCCTGATTCTGAGAGCCATTACCCGTGCCCATGCCGAAATTTTCAACCCACGGATTGGAACCGACGATGTGAGCGACCTTGCGCTGAATTTGCGTCATCTCCTGAAAGGACGTATCTTCGGCAGCCTCAGAACCGCCGAAGGCGAAGCCCTGATCGACGGTAGGCATGAAGCTCTTCGGCATGATGAAGAAAAGGTAGACGGTGACGAACGTCAAGAGAACGCTGACGCCGAGTGTGATGCGCCGGTAGTGGAGGACCGTCAGCAGCGTCCTGCGGTAAAGGTTGTTTAAGCCCACGAAGAATTTCTCTGAAGCGCGATAGAACCAGCCGGTGGGATGGCTCTCATGACGCAGAAAGCGGCTGCACATCATGGGCGTGAGGCTCAGAGAGATTACTCCCGAAATTAAGACAGCGACGGCGATGGTGACGGAGAATTCGCGCAGCAATCGGCCGATCACGCCTTCCAGAAACAAGACCGGGATGAAGACCGCGACCAGCGAAACGGTCATAGAGATAATGGTGAACCCGACTTCGCGCGCACCGTCTATGGCGGCCCGCATACGCGACTTCCCCATCTCGAGATGCCGGACGATGTTCTCCAGCATGACAATGGCGTCATCGACAACGAAGCCGACCGAGAGGGTGATGGCCATCATGGAAAGCATGTCGATGGTGAACCCAAGCAGCTTCATCACGCCAAAGGTGCCGAGGATGGATAAGGGCACCGCGAGACTGGGAATGATGGTGGCGGATACGTTGCGCAGGAAGACGAAGATAACCAGAATTACCAGGCAAATGGTGATGATCAAGGTGGTCTTCACATCGGCGATCGAAGCACGAATGTTGGCGGAATCGTCGAAGGCCTGCCCGAACTCGACGCCAGCGGGCATCGATTCCTTCATGACCGGGATGATGGCTTTCACCGCATCGGCTACTTCGACAGTATTGGCCCCGGGCTGCTTCTGAACAGCCATGATCATCGCCGGTTCCTGATTGATCCAGAACAGAGTCTTGTTATTGCTGACGCTATCGAGCACGCGGCCGAGCTCGTCGAGGCGTACCGGGCTTCCGTTTTTGTACGTGACGATGAGTTTTGCGAACTGAGAAGCGGTCGTTAACTGGCTGTCGGACTGGACGCTATAGGCTTTCGATGCCCCATAGAGGGAGCCGGCCGGAAGGTTCACGCTGCCATTAGTGAGCGCGGTGCGGATGGTTTCGAGATCTACCTGCCGTGCGGCCAGCTTGGCAGGATCGGCCTGTACACGAACCGCGTATTTCTGTGATCCGAATACCTGCACCTGAGCGACACCGCTCACCATGGAGATGCGTCGTGCAAGCTTGGTTTCGGCGTAGTCATCGAGTTGCGACATCGACATGGTCTTCGATTTCACGCTGATGTACAGGATGGGCTGCGCGGCCGGATTCACTTTGGAGTAAGAAGGCGGCGCCGGCATGTTGCTGGGAAGATTTCCCTGGGCGCGGGAGATAGCGGCCTGGACATCCTGGGCGGCTGCGTCGATGCTGCGGCTAAGATCGAACTGCAGGGTCACGTCCGTCGATCCGCTGCCGCTTGAGGAGGACATGCTGTTCAGGCCGGGTATCTCGGAGAAGGCGGCTTCAAGCGGCGTCGCAACCGAGGATGCCATGCTGTCGGGATTGGCCCCGGGCAAGGAGGCCTGCACCTGGATGGTGGGATATTCCACCGCGGGAAGGTTGCTGACCGGCAGCGAGAAGTAGCTAAGAATTCCGAAGACCAGGATTCCAGCCATCAACAGAGTGGTCGTGATAGCCCGGCGGATGAATAAATCTGTGAAGTGCACGAACTCTCCTTACATGCTGCCGGCAAGCCCCGGCAAGGCGGCGTCACTCTGCTGCGGGTCGGTTTTCAAGAGACGTACTTTCGCGCCAGGCATCAGGCGCATCTGACCCTCCGAGATCACCATCTCACCGGCGCTTAACCCTTTACCGACAACCGCCTGCTCCAGGTCCTTCGGACCCTGAAACAAACGAAGTACGTCAACCGGACGCATGGTCACACTGTGATCGGACGGATTCATGACCCACACATATTTTCCTTGCGGACCGGTCTGGAGGGTGCGGCTGGGAACAATGATGCGATTGTGTTCCAGGCTCAAGCGGGCCTTCACGTTGACAAACTGGCCGGGCCACAAATGACGGTCCGCGTTGTTGAATGCAGCTTTGAGCTTTATTGTTCCCGTAGTGGCATCCACTGAACTGTCGATGAACTCCAGTTTGCCAATTTCGGGACTCTGGCCGGCGGCAGCGGCTTCAATCTGCAACGGCCGCTCCTGATTGTACTGGCGCACCTCCGGAAGGATCTGTTCCGGTACTCCGAAGGTGACGTAGATAGGAGAGACCTGCAGTATGGTGACCAGGGAAGCGTCGTTGTCCTTGATGAGGTTTCCGGCTTTGACGCTGACAGCTCCGGCACGGCCGCTGATAGGGGCGGTGACTCGGGTGTAACTCAACTGAAGACTTGTTTGGGCGAGCCGCGCGCGATCTGCCTTGCTTGAGGCCAAAGCGCTCTCAACTGCTGCTCTATCGGCATCGAGACCAGCTTGTGCAGTGTCGGCGGTGGCGACGCTTTGCTCGGTCTGCTCTTTCGAGAAGATCCCATCCTTGGAGAGGGAAACGGCGCGGTCCGCGGCTGTTCGCACCTGCTTCAACTGAGCCTCATCTTTGATCACGTTCGCGCGAGCCTGCTTCTCCTGAGCATCGTCTTTGGCGACATCCGCTTCTAACTCCGCGATCTGGCGGCGTAGTGGTTCGCCATCGATCTCGAATAGTAATTGGCCGGCCTTGACGTCTTGACCTTCCTCGAAATCGAGCCGTAGAACCTGACCCGCGACGCGAGACTTGACATCGACTGTGGCAACCGCTTCCACGTTTCCCACCGCGTTTACTTCGAGCGGGACATCACTGGTGACGGCGGAGACGGCGCGCACCGGCACTTCCATTTGCGCCAAACCCCCTGCCATGCCGCCACCCATGCCTCCATGAGATTCGGACTTCCGGCAGGAGGCGCTAAGAAACGAGGCAACAAACACGCACAACAACGCCACCGAGTGGCAAGAATATATGGATTTTAGAGACACGAAACCTACTTGGACGTCCAGGGAAGTTAGACGCACCACTCCACAAAATGTACGTTCACAGAACTGAATTTGTTCCTGCGAATTGACTAGAGGGTTGGCGAGTTGTCATGCAGCATCGCGTGCCGAATGATCTTAACCGGTACCCCGCCCTGCTTCATGAAGGTATCATGGAATTCTTCGACGGAGTATTCTGCTCCTTTTTTCTTCCGATAGTCCTCCCGCAACTTTAGAATCTGAAGCTTACCGAGTGTGTAGTACATATAGGTAGGGTCGGACGTCCCGCGCTTGGTCTCGAGAAGTGAGTATTCATGTGACATGAATCCTTCCTTCATAAAGAACTGCACCCCTTGATCGAACGTCATCTTGCCGGTATGCATCTGGAGACCAACGATGTAGCGGCAGTTCCGGAGAAGGGCATCCATCAGCTGTCCGACGCGCAACTGAGGACTGGCATCGCCATAGCCTTCATCAAGCATCATCTGTTCGGTGTAGTGCGCCCAACCTTCTACGTTGGTGTTGGCGTAGATGAGGGTTCGAACTTTCGACGGGCTTTGTCTGAAGAACAAGAATTGTACGTAGTGGCCGGGATAAGCCTCGTGAATGGCGGTGCTGATAATGGTCCCCTTGCTAAAAGCAGTCATGAACTCCTGAGTGCGCTGAGCAGGCCAATCTTTCTGGGGAAGGGTGACGTTGAAGTAAGCTTCTGTGGCCTTCTTCTCGTAGGGGCCGGGCGTGTCCATGGAGGCAGTGGTCAGGGCTCGTTCGAACGGCGGAGTCTCTTCAAGGATCGGGCGGGTCTCGGAAGGAATGGTAATGATCTGGCGTGAATGGATGAAGCTGATCAGGCCGTTGAAGGTGTCACGGAAGGACTGCAGTAAAAGATTCGGCGCAGGATGATCCTTGCCGAAGCTGCCGGCAATTTCCTGCGGAGTCTTGGAAGGGTCGATCTTCAGGCAGATCTGTTTGAGTGCTTGCTGGTTTGCGCGGAGGTTGGCTTTTCCTATCTCGAGAAGGCGATCGAGCGGGAGATCCACCATGTCTTCATAGAGCAACTTTTTGCTGAAGTTCTCCGCCCCGATGCGGAAATCTCCATGCGAGCGCGGCAGCAGATCAGTCTTCAGCCAATTCTCATAATCCTTGAGAGCAGCGATGACGGCCGTATTTACCTTTTTGAATTCTGCGAGCAGGCGAGGATCTTTGACGTCGGTGAAGGCGGCCGGAACGTCGTTCGCGAAGAAGCTCTCATTTCCGGGCAACTGATCCAGGGCTACTTCGGTAAAGATTTTGGGGGGATTGGAGAGTGAATGGCGCGCGTCGGTAAGCACCTGAGAGATTTGCTGCTCACGCGAAATCACGTCTTTCAATCGTTCTTCGGGAGGGGCGAATTTGCGGCTGATTAGTGTAAATATCGACGCCGCGACGCCGCTGGAGTAGATATCGGGATTTCTGGTCTGCTGCGCGATGTCCTCAGTGTTCAGGATGTCGGCTTTGAGATGAGCGATTACGAGGTCGCGGTCGTCGGACTGCGGAAGCTTTTCAAAGAGCGGCAGGTATCTGCGGGATAGATCGACACGCTGCTCGAAGCCGCGCTGCGAGAAGTCTTCCAGCTGCACGTCGTATGGATGGTGAAAGCCGGCCGAGGTTGCGGCAGTCGGGTTCAGGCGGAAGTAGTCGTCGAAGTATCGATCAACCAGGGAGCTCAAGGAGTTTTCCTGGGCCTTTAAGAGGGACACTCCCGCCACGACGAGCAACGCCAGCTTCATGCATTTATTGTAGAGTTCGCCTTCTACAATAAGAGACGATCGTGCCTTTTCTACCCGTTGATCAACAGCTCAGCTACATCCGTAAAGGATTGGCTGAACTTATTCGCGAGGAGGACTTACGCAAGCGCCTCGCGGAATCCCTTAAAACGAACAAGCCGCTGCGAGTGAAAGCCGGGTTTGATCCGACTGCGCCGGACCTCCATCTGGGCCACACGGTGCTGCTGCGCAAGATGCGCCATTTCCAGGACCTGGGCCATACGGTCATTTTCCTGATAGGGGATATGACCGGGTTGATTGGCGACCCCACCGGCCGCAACATCACCCGGCCTCCGATGACGCGCGAGGAAATCGAGAAGAACGCGGAGACGTACAAGGCCCAGGTATTTAAGATTCTGGATCCGGAGAAGACCGAGATTCGCTTCAACAGCGAGTGGCTGCGGGCGCTTACGTTTGAGAACGTGGTGCGGTTGTGCTCGAAGTACACGGTGGCGCGGCTTCTAGAACGGGACGATTTCTCGAAGCGTTTTAAGGAAGGCACGCCGATCTCGGTGCACGAGTTGCTGTACCCGCTGGCGCAGGCATTTGATTCATTTGCGCTGGAGTGCGATGTAGAGATGGGCGGCACGGATCAGAAATTTAATTTGCTGGTGGGGCGCGAGATTCAGCGCGACTACGGGCAGGAGCCGCAGATTGTGGCAACCGTGCCGATACTCGAAGGACTGGACGGCGTCGAGAAGATGTCCAAGTCGAAAGGCAACTACATCGGGATTGCCGAGCCGCCCAAGGTGATGTTCCGCAAAGTAATGCAGATCTGCGATGAGCTGATGTACCGGTACTTCGAGCTGTTGACGGACTTGCAATTGGACGAGATTGGCCGTTTAAAAGCAGCCGTCGCGGCGGGCGAGAAGGATCCGATGGAGTTGAAGATGGACCTTGCAAGAAGCATAGTGGGTGACTTTCATTCGGCGGGGGCGGCGCGGGAAGCGCACGAGGCTTTTAACCGTGAGGTGCGTCAGGGTCTGGAGCCGGCGGATACGGAAACGGTAGATCTGCCTCCCCAAGCGGGAAGTCCGGAAAAAATTCGACTGGATAAGCTGCTGGCGCTTCTGTCATTGGCGCCGAGTGTTACGGAAGCGGCAAGGCGTATCAAGGCGGGGGCGTTGGAGGTGAATGGCAGTGTTCACAAGGAACTGACGCTGGATGGCACGGCACTTGTCAACGGCACGGGGCAGATAAATGGCGCGGGCCGGGCGATTGTCATCCGGGCGGGCAAGCAGTGGAAGCGAGTTCGGGTGGCGTGAGCCTCTCGATCCGACGCCGCAATCTCGCGCTGCTGATCCGGTCCTTGGATGGCGGCGGGCAAGCCGGGAGCCCCCATGATCGAGCGGTATGTAGAATCCATTTTCGCCATTCTGGCTGTCATAAAGGTGTTGGATAAATTCCTACGGCTACGGTTTGCGACCACGGATACAGGGTGGGAAGGTCACCGCTGGAGTACGCCGATGGTATGTAGCCAGGTGAGTGCCAGTTGAGGCCAGCCAGTCACCGGCAAGGCGGTTGGGCGAAGGCCGTAGCCATGAACTCCCTCCGTGTACAGGTGCATCTCGACTGGTACGTTCGCCTGCTTCAGCGCGGTGTAGTACACTACAGAGCTCTCCACATGGGCGACCCGGTCGTCTTCTGTCTGTACGAGGAAGGTGGGCGGCGTTTCGCTCGTGACGTGAATATCGGGATTGAGGGCAAAGTTCTGATCGGCTAAGGCGAGATAGCCGGGGTAAACAACCACAGCGAAGTCGGGACGGCAACTCAATTGGTCTGCCGCATCGACTCCGGAATAGAGACGTTTCTCGAAACGCGTGCTCAATGCGGCCGCCAGATGGGCTCCGGCTGAGAAGCCCAGCACGCCAATTCGCTGTGGGTTCAAACTCCATTCCGCAGCGTGGGAGCGGACGATGCCCAGCGCGCGTTGGGCGTCTTCCAAGGCTTCCGGTGACTTTGGATAGGGACCTGAGCCGGGAACACGGTATTTCAGAACCAGGCATGTGATTCCGTTTGACGTAAGCCAGTCGCAGACCTCCGTACCTTCAAGATCAATGGCGAGTATCTGGTATCCGCCACCCGGAAATACGATTACGGCCGCGCCGCTGCTGTTGCTCTTCGGCGCATAAAGGGTCAGCGTGGGCGACGAGACGTTGCCGAGGCGAATCACAGCCTTACCCGCGATGAGCGCATCTTTGGGCTGGGTGGCATCGACCTCGGGACCGGCGGACGGCTTCGCATCGGGTACTCCGGCGGGCCAGATCGGTATTTGGGTATGTCCGGCCGAGGGCTGCCAGGCAAACTCCTGGGCCAACAGGGTTGAGATCGCGCAAGCGAGTGGAATCAGGTTTTTCAACACAGCGTTCCCCATCATCTTAGGCTGCCGGGGCGAGATGTCCCTGCTTAGCGTGTTGTCAGGACTTCTTTCGACGCCGGATAGTGCTGTTTTAGCCGCTCCTTTAATTCTGTACGCCCGCGCTGCAGCCGGCTCTTCGCGGCGGGCACCTTGACGCCAAGTTTTTCGGCGACCGATGGCATCGGCAGTTGCTCAATATCACGTAGCACAATCGCGGTACGAAGGACCGGAGGAATGCGGCGAAGTTCCTGCCTCACAAGATCAATCATCTGCTCCCGGCCAACTTTCTCCTCCGGAGTTTCACGGCTATCGGGGATGACGAACGGAAACTCTCGCGGATCTTTGATCCCATCCGCATCGAGGCAAGCGATCGGGTGCCTTCGCAACTGGCGCAGCCGCATAAAGCACTGGTTCAGGACGATGCGCGTCAGCCAGGTGGAGAACTGCGCCTCCTGCTGAAACTTGTCTAAGTGCTGGAACGCCTTGCACAAAGCATTCTGCACTTCGTCTTCCGCCTCTTCACGGTTGCGGAGTATCGCGGTGGCCATCTTCAGGGAGGCCGATCGGTAACGCACCACCAGTTCGGCGAATGCGGACGGGCTGCCGCTCTGCGCATCTCGCACCAGGATTGAATCTTCGATACCCGAAGGATGGTTAGTGATTGCTTTCATAGTTTTCAGGACAGACGCCGCGGCGCCCATAGGAAGCACCGGGCGGTTTTCGCCGGCAAATTGAATGAGCGGACAAAGCAGCGCTGACAGCTGCGTGCCGCCGTATTGTGGGAGCGACCCGGATGAAGAGCTAAGCGCCAGGCCGCGCTTAGATTCGGGCTTTAAAGACTAAAGTGGTCGGTTTCGTAGGGCTTGAATTCTGCGGCTCCATGCTGACCGCAATGCTATCCAGCCGGGCGACTTCAACGGGTCCGGGCAGCACCGAGACCGCGCGGCCTCCGCTATCCGGATTGAATGGTTCCACAGGCTCGGGCGCACCGGATTTCGGCATCACCCAGCTCTCGTATTTCCAGCCGGCCGGAGCCGTTGGAAGGCGATCGATGATCAGGGCCAGGCCCAGCTTCTGGTGAATGTAGACAGCCGCATGTAACTGTGGCTGTTTGGCGTCGGTGAATGAAACTTCCCGGGTGCCCGGAGCTCCCAGGATCTCGAGTGCGCTGGCCAGCCGGGCCTGATCCGCAGACTGGTTCTCTAGCAGGGCCGCATCGCGCTGGCGCATCCGCATCTGCTGACCTAAACCGATTGCCAGAGCCAGCAATGCCGCCGCCGCCACAGCCCAGCTCCACCACTGACGGCCGGCCACTGGAGACGGCGCAATCGCTTTCTGTATCCGGTGGCGAAGCCGGGCCGGCGGGTCGACCAACGGCACATTGCGGGCAATCTGGGCGTTCAGATCCAGTGCGCGCCGCAGCGCTTCTTCACAGTCCACACAGCCTTGGGAAAGGTGTTCCGCGAACCCGTTTGCCTCACTCGACTCCAGTGCGCCCAGCGCATAGAGTTCGACATTTTCGCGAAACTGATCACAGTTCATTGCGCACCTGCGACGTGGGCCTGGCGGACGAGGCCATAGTGGAGCGCAGACTCTTTAGCGCACTACGTACAAGCCCTTTCACAGTGCCGAGCGGCTTCCGCAGCTTTCCCGCTATTTCGGTCTGCGTCATTCCTTCGTAGTGAGTCAGCTCTATCACTTGGCGTTGTTCGTCATTCAACCCGTTCAGAGCGTTCCTCACGGCGTCCTCGGCCGCAAAGCGATCGGCCTGGCTTTCATCTGTCGAGAATAGGCTGCTGCGCTCCAGATCAGTCAAGTTGATGGAGGATACCTCCGGAGCATTGCGCACGACCCGTAAGTAATCGAAGGCGCGATTCCTGGCGACAGTGACCAGCCAGCCTTCGAAATTACCCTTTTCTTCTTCGAAAGACCCCACCCGGTTCCATACCCTGAGAAACGCCTCTTGCGTAATGTCCTCGGCCGCGGCGCTATCGTTAACAGCGCGGAGCACGATGGAATAGAGCAGGCGTCCGTAACGCTCATACAACTCCATCATGGCGTTTGGATCGCGCTGCTTCAAACGCTGCACAAGGCGGCGTTCCTGCTCGATTGGGGGGTGTGCGGGCATGCCGATGACGGTTAGTAGGCCGCTTTCCTCCTGGATCTGAAGAACTCTCGCTCCGGGCCTGTCTAGTCCAGTGTTGTCGAACCCATGGCAAATGTCCAGCAGAACCAGCCGCGGGGAAACGAGCGACATAGGTGGGCCGCTCGTTTTTACGCGAGAAGCCTGCTTAGGGCATCAGCACGGAGTCGATCACGTGAATCACACCGTTCGACTGGTAAACGTTGGCAATGGTCACATGCGCCATACCGCCCTTGGCATCTTTCAGGACAATGCCGTCGCCATCCATGCTGGCGGTCAGCGATTCACCATTCACGGTCTTAAGGGTTGCAGTCCCGCCGCCGGCTGCGATTTCCTTCTTCAGTCTGCGTGCATCAAACTTGCCCGCGACAACATGATACGTGAGAATGCCGGTCAGCTGCTGTTTGTTCTCCGGCTTCACTAAGGTGTCGACGGTGCCTGCGGGCAATTTAGCAAATGCCTCATTGGTAGGGGCAAAGACGGTGAACGGGCCAGGGCCCTCCAGCGTTTCGACCAGCCCAGCTGCCTTCACCGCGGTAACCAGCGTAGTATGGTCATTCGAGTTCAGTGCGTTTTGCACGATATCTTTTTTCGGAGACATGGCACTGCCGCCGACCATCGGGTCCTGGGCGCCAAATACCGGGGCTGAACAGCCCAGCGCGATCAACAAAGCGAACGAGGGTAACGTTTTCATTTCAATCCTTTGGAGCATCTTCCTGCCTGCTCGAGCTCTGATACGGGTGAAACACCTCGGACGGATCAAACGGCTGTGTTTTTTTTTGAACTACTTCCCGGCGCTCTTACTTCCGCCTGACGATTGCCGCTGGAATTTCTGCATAAACGTCTGCAACTGGCTGTCGAGTTGTTCCGGATGACGCTCCACATTGACTGCGAACGAGCGAAGGTCGAATGGCATGCCCCACATCAGTCTGCGTTGAGATTCGATCGGCGGGCCACCGGGTGCACCTGCCGGCGGAATGGGGGAAGGCAATTTAAATACATAAAAAGAACCGCCGGCGATCTGCCGGTGCTGGTATTGCATCAAGTACCCGCAGTTGTGGTTTTCGAGAATATTGACGGCGGCGACCGCCACCCAGTGTCCCGCTTCCGCATCAGCGGGCGCCTGACAGTCCCAGTCCCTGGCGTGTGGGACGACCAGCAAAGCGTCGGACAGCGAAGCCCAGTCCAGCGCAATGTTGGAGAGTCGCTGTTGATTTACGAAGCGCTCGATGTCGGGCAATCCTTCGTTCCAGCTCACATTGGAGTCGTTCAGCAGATAGAACGCCGGATGGCCGAAAGCCAGACTATTGACGAACGGAAAAAAGTGCGGATAGGCAAGCAGGATCGGTGGGAAGCAACTGAGGGCTGCGATCACTGTCAAAGCTGCGAAGGTGCGGCGTTGCCTCGTAGTGCTGAGGATGCTGATCATGCGTGGCAGCGGCGCCAGCATCAGAGTCAACAACACGATCGGGACCATGAAATGCCGGATGCTGATGTCCAGACGGCTCAGAATACATACCGTGAAAAACACAAAGAAGGAGATAAGCAATATTCGCCAATGCGGGCGTACTGCATCCGGAATGATCGGTCTCTTCAGCCTGCGCGCGAGCAGGCGTGTGACGCCCGCCAGCAGGAGAAGCAACAGAAAGCCGAGAGTCGACTTCAGCGCGAACACAAAGGGGAAGTAGTACGGCACTCCGTGCGGGTACGTCTGCCCCAGAATGTAGGTGCTGCGTGATCCTAGGAGCAGCATGAGCAGCAGTCCCCGAGTGTAAAGCCACAACGGCATTAGCGGCCGGCGGATCAGCCACGCCCATGGTCCGCTTCCAACACGGTTCAAGGCTTCGTCGGACTGATGCCAGGATAAGACGAAGTAACAGGCGTAAACCAGCATGGCGGCGTATAGCACCCCTGTGAGCATGCAGCGGAAACGTGCTCGACGCCAGGCTTTGCGGGCAGTCTTGTCCAAGGGTTCGACGTTTGTCGGCCGGAAGCGAGTTTGCACCAGCAACGCCATCATCACGACAAAGAGAAGCAGTCCTGTAAACTTAGCGAGCAGTGATGCGCCCAGAGCCACTCCAAACAGCAGCGCATTCTTCCTGGAGGGGACGAGCCATATGTCGCCCAGGCGCCACAGCGCGATGAGAGAGAAAAGCGTAACCGGAAGATCCGTGATCACCAGCGGGCCAAATACCAGGAATACTGGAGCGGTGACATAAGCCGCTAGACATAGTAACCCGCCGTCACAGTCGCCCAGGCGGCCTCCGTATTGATACAAAACCCAGCCCAATTGCAGCGTCAGAAGGAGCATTGGAACACGCGCCCAGAGCAACGTCGATTTCCAGTCGTTCCAGCGGCCGAGGACAGCATCGCCGAAGATCCACTGGCACATGTAAGCGGGAGAAAAATCGGCGGATAACTTCCATGCGGTACCTGAGTAATCGGCTTGAGCGCCGCGGATCGCCAGCGGAATGGCTGCCAGCGCTTTGCCCAATGGCGGATGCTCCGGGTTCATGCGCATGTCCAGAGTTTGCAGATAGCTGAGCCCCGCACCGACATGCGCGATCTCATCGACGGTGGCCGATTCCTGCCAGGCCGCGCCTCCCGCCAGAAAGCACATCAGTATCAGGAGCGCGGTGGATGCCGCCTTGCAGGCGCTCTCGGGCATAGTACTCTTCCGCATGGCTGAATTGGATCAATTCTACCCGCAGCCGGACGCAACGGAATTTAGTGCGAGTAAACCGCCGCGGGAGGGGGCAGGTTGCGGTTTTTCAGCCACTCCAGGCTGATGGACTGATTTGTTTTATTGCGTGGAATGTCCCGCAGATCTGGCATGAAGATCTGTAGGCCAGCCTGCGGCGTCATATGCGTGTAACCGTTTACCAGTTGAGTCTGGTAGTTAGCCAGATCGATGTTGAACCACGGATCCTTCGAAATGTCGATCATGATCAGATCCACCTGGCGCATGGTCAGCTTGCCGAAATCAAGGGTGCCGTTGCGGAGTCGCAGGAAATTTCGCCACTGTTCGGTGCGCGCTACGTCATCCCCCGCGGTGTTGCCGTAAACTTCTTCGAGATCCGGGTTGGCAATGCGAATGGCCGTGAGCTGACCGCGGATACGCGGCGGCGGCAAGAGTGTCCCGGGATCGAACGTGATCTGATTATCTGTGATCTCGACACCGGCGATCCCCTTGGCCTGAAATAGATCGGCAAGAGTCAGGTGAAATTTGCTGAGCAGCCCCTTCATCGGTATCTTCAACACATCGATCTTGGTCACTTGAATGCGGATGAGATTGCCGGCGACAGCCGAAAGAGTCCCGGTAAGCTCGACGGCAATTGGAATGATCTTTCGAATCGTGCCGCTCAATTTCACCTGATCGCCATCGCCGGAGATCTTGATGTTCTTGAGCGGCGATGCTCCCATCCCGCCCGAGTTAAGGAAGTTGCTGATGTCGCCAATGTTGGCTCGCAAAACGCCAGAGTCTATATCCAGATCAAACGAATTCGTATCGTCGAACGATGGATTGACGCCTCGCTTTGTTCGAGTGAGGCGTCCATGAAGCCATCGGACATAGAAGCGAAAGTTGGGACCCTTCACAAGTAGAAGGTTATGGGCGGAGATCGTGGTCGGCAGTAAATTCGAGGCAGCGTCTGAGACTGAAGAAGCTGTCGGTGCGGTGGCGCTTGCTGACCCTGATTGGATTGGCTTTGTGCGTCCTTCCAGAGACCACCACAACCAGACAACACCCAAGGCGAGACAAAGCAGAATCGCGGCACTGATAAGAAGCGGACGGGTTCGAAGTCGGGTCAAAGAAGAAGCGCCGGATTTAATTCTTGGCGGTCAAAGTGGGTGATGCACCCATTTCGGGATCAGTGATGCTGGGACGTTTCCATTGTAAACGCGCCGCATTTTCACTAAACCTCGACTTCGAGCGGATATTGGATGTCGAAGGGCCCCGAAAACCATTGGCATCTAAACTTGCCCCGGAGAGCGTCGCTTTTGTGAGCATATAGCCCAGGGTTGCAGGGTTCGAATGCGCCAGATCGTTGCCGATCGCAACGAAGATGTGACTTAAAGGATAACTACGAACGCTGGGCGCTTTGCTGCCGGCGATCCAACTGGGCAGCGGAGTATGACAATCATTGAGCTTGAGCACCGCCACGTCACCATCAGTGTTGATGGGCAGGCCGGCCGGTTCCTGTACTTTGAGGTGTTCGCGATGCAGAATGGACGCCTCGCTGACGCATCCTGTCAGCCACAGATCGTTGACCACCTTGGCGCGCTCGTTATCGATTTCTCCATCGCTGGCGTGAGTGACGTGCATGCGCCGGAAGCGATAAGAGATGTCCTGGGTAGTTGCCCCGAGCCAGGCATCGGAATCGGGCTGATGCCAGAGGCGTATGTGGTGCCTTTTCGAAAATGTATCCAGGCTCTTCTGGTAAACGGCATCTGGAATGTGCCCGTTCAAGCGTAACCGGGTCATCGGAGCCATGGTGTAGCCCGTTCGCTGCACCAAGCAATGATAGATGCGATAGAGGGCCACAGCCGAATGACGCTGTTCCCCGTACCAGCCGGCGGCATGAAACGCGGTCTCAATCTGCGCCTGCGTGCCGAGCAGCACAATGTTCAGCAGATCCGACGGAGTGTTGTGGCCCAGCGAGGTCTGCTGCTGTGGAATGGAGCCCAGCAAGCCCTGTGCCCGCCGCTCATCCGCCACATCGAGTTCGCGCACGATTGGAGGAGCGTCCAAGTCCGGCAGTTGGGCCTTCGCGCTCAGTTGGAGAATCAGTTCCGTCCCGGCTGGAAAATAGATTTCGGGATCAGGAGACCGCACCAGCAGGAATTTCACTCCCAGTGCCGGGACAGCAAACTCCACGTTTGCAATCAGAGCCGAAATCAGAATCGATGCGCCGGAGGAAAGGTTCGCGTTCGGATTAATGCCCCGGATCTCCCCGTTCGAAGTT
This sequence comes from uncultured Solirubrobacteraceae bacterium, assembly GCA_964658695.1. GTDB lineage: Bacteria > Acidobacteriota > Terriglobia > Bryobacterales > Bryobacteraceae > Bog-105. Next base: position 18,445 of record CBAAAA010000017.1, read on the forward strand.
ACCCGCTCACGTGCGGTCTCCACTTCGGCGGTCCGTGCGTTAAGAGGTAAGATGTTCCCGTCCGGGAATCGAAGTGAGGTGAAGCGGTAATTGATCCTGGCAGTCTGATGTTTGATTCCGAGGCCCAGCCGGTCAACGCTCTCCACCTCGCCCGAAAGTACTGCTCCCTGCGGCACAATCAGGCGGTTCTCGCCATAGATTGGGGCAATAACGGTAGCCTGCACCTGGTCTCCCGGATGAGAAATGCGGGAACCCGTAGCGGAGGACAGCCTGGCCTCAATGTTTGTTCCCGCCATTAGTACGGCGGCGTGACAAGGAAACGTGAATGTGGAGACGCTCGCGCACGCGAGCACCATGGCTATTCCTCTAAGCATAAGGAAATACTCCTAACACCTTGGCACATCCGAGTATTCCTCCGCACGTGTTTTACGTGAGTTTTAGAACTAAATTGTCTCAAGTAGAATTCGTCAAAACTATCGACAAGGGTTGGGCAAAAAAAAGGCTGACCGAGCAAGCTCAATCAGCCCCTAAGTTTGGGTTGGAGGAGAACTTTGATCAAAATCTATGAGGACGTAAGCCAAAACAGCCGAATCACTTCAGCTCCACTTTTCTTTTCACTTGACAGGACGACTACTTTGGACTACGAAATTAAATTTTCTTTAGTATGAAGGCTCGTGACCGAACCTGTCAACAACAAAGTTAACATCTTTAAATCGAGCTGGTCTTGAATGGCATTAAAACGCTCCCGCGGCAGTCGCATGCGAGCTCCAGGGTTGTAGCTGCTGCTGAAGCGACGACAGATCATGGTAGCTCTGATCGCAGCTGATTCCAGAACGTTCCAGGGCTTCCACACATGTAGGGTCCAAGGCGTAGGGAGCTTCGGCGCGCAAAAGTCCGAAAATCTTCTCTGCTGGCATCGCGTCACGATAGGGCCGATTGGCGGAAAGTGCATCGAAAACATCGGCGACCGCCAGCAGTCTTGTTTCCAGCGAGATCTGATCTCCCCTGAGTCCGCGAAAATAGCCCGAGCCATCTAATCGTTCGTGGTGTGAGGCAGCGACTCCGCTCATTTCCTCCAGGCCTCTGACAGAACGGAGGATCGAGAAGGTGAACTCGGCATGCGCACGCATTGATTTCCACTCGTCGTCATCCAATGGGCCTAGTTTTTCAAGGATCGCGTTTGAAACAGCCATTTTGCCGATATCGTGCAACAAAGAGGCATGGCGAACAAACAAGGTGCGATCGCTGCTGAAGTTCAGTTGCTTCGCGATCGCGACAGCGGCGTTGGCGACGCCGTTCGAATGGTTGTACGTAAACGGAGACTTGGCGTCAACGACGTTTGCAAATGCCTGGCAGATACGATCGAGGGTGACGTGACCTTCCGCCATGGTCCTCACGCAAGGCTCCATTCGCAAAGCGATTTCCCGGTCCCTTCCCTGGCACAAGCCTGACCATAAAACATGGCGCGAAGCGAGGGAGCGAACCACCTTGACCAGATCCGGATCAAACCAGTGGCCGCTTCTTTCGGTGACAACGTCGAGGGCGGCCTCGGGACTCAGACTGGTGAGGAACATGTCCAGAGTCTGGGCCAGCAGCATAATGCGGGAAGCGAGGGGGATGTCGAGACGAACCAGGCCGGCCGGATAACCGCTGCCATCCCAGTGTTCGTCCAATCCGGCGATCCCGCTTGCAGTTCCTTCGTCCAGCCCCATGAGCCGGGTGAGAGTGGCGCCCCGCTCGCAGCGAAGAGCTGTAACGGACCGCCCATGACTCTTTCGCCTCAACGCCAGTTTCAGAATGGCTGCCCAGCGCTCGCCGAACGATTTGCCAGCGCCAGCGTGACGCACCAGGTAAGCAAGCGTTTCCAGACTGGGACGGGTCCAGTCGATCAGTTTTGAATCGTGTTTGGCGCTGATCTCGTCAGCATGCAAAGCGTGATACAGTTCCGAAGCATTGCTGCTGCAGCCCACATCTTTCAGCACCAGCGCGTAATAGAGCTCGCACCGGATATGCTCAGGTAGCTGTAGCTCATCGGCGATCCGCATCCCCAAAATGCAGGTTCGGACGGAGTGCCACTCACCCGAGCCGGAACCCAGATCTAACGCCTGAGAGAGAGCTGAGACGACGTCGGCGACGCGCATCGATCTCGTCGGGACAGATTCGAGTGTAGAAGCAGCTAACATCTCGACTTACCGCGGCCACTCTGTCTTGAATATCAGTGTTCGGGCACAGGTTCTGCATTCAAAACGGAATTTGCAACCAAGATACACCTTTGCGAACTGAAGTGGAGACACCCGGGGCCGCGCGGGCACTACTCGGTAGGTGAAACTGCGCGAGCCTCTTCTGATTCCGGCTTCCGCCGTTGCGGTTGGAATCCTCCTCTCACACCTTCTGTTCTTCGATCTGAAAGATCTTTTTCTGCCCGCCGGGATAGCCGCGGCCATCCTGCTTTTGACCATCTGGACGCCGGGACTTCTTATCTGGCGCTGGATCGCGGCGGCAGTTCTTTGCTGCGTCTTTGGGATCGGCACCGAGCTTCTACACCGCGACGGAAGAGCGCCGAGGCTAACCGCTGATGACGGCGAATTGGCGCTGCTCTCCGGGTGTGTTGTGAATCCACCCGTCTTTTCTCCCGGGCGCGAACAATTCACTCTGCAACTGGCGCCCCGAACCGATGTTCGTCTTTCGGTTGTCCTGAAGACGGATGAAAAGCTGCCACTACGATACGGCGATCGGGTGGAAGCTGGTGCGAAAGTTCGCTCTCCTCGCAATTTCCAGAATCCCGATGCATTTGATTTTGTCAGTTATCTCCGGCGGCAGGATATTTTCTGGAACGGTTCTGTGGCGAAGCCCTCGGACATCCGGGTTCTCCCGGGGCATTGCGGATGGAGAGCGGCAGCCTGGCTTTTTGACGTCCGCAGTTGGGCGCTCGGTCGCATAGACAGGCTGTACCGCGGAGACCAGCAGACTATTGGTCTGCTGCAGGCAACGCTGCTTGGGGAGACCACCGGCGTGGAGCGCCGTTGGACGCAGGATTTCCGGATCACAGGAACTTATCACGCGCTGGTGATCTCGGGACAACATATTTCCGTCCTGGCGCTGACGCTGCTGACGATCTTGAGACTGTTCGGGATCCGCCGCATTCACGCCCTGTGCATCGCTGCCGCCGTTGCCTGGCTAGATCG
>CBAAAA010000018.1:0-21522 GCA_964658695.1 uncultured Solirubrobacteraceae bacterium
ACCAGATGCTGTTGCAGCAATATCTCGGGGTCAAAGAAGCGAAGGCTCTTTCGCCACATCTGCGTGGGAGCGTGTTCAAGATCGTCGGGATCGGTAAGGGGCACAGGCCGGTGCTGTTGTATGCGTCTGAGTGGGACTCGGAGGCAAAGGCGGAGGAGTTCTTCGTGGATTATCAGAAGGTGCTGGGATCGAAGTGGAAACATTGCGAAGCCAGCACCGCGAGGCATGGAGTCTTCGCTGGCCAGGGTGACAACGGATATTTTGTGACCCGGCTTATGGGAAATGTGGCGACCAGTGTTGAAGGCCTGCCCGATGGCGACCAGCGAAGGGAACTGACGTCCTCCAGGCGGCCAGCAGCTTATGGACGACAACAAGTTGCTTTCGCAGGCCGCACAGCGCGTTAGCGGTTCGGGAAGCTGAGCTAGAATTGGGGTTCGGAGCGTTCTCTGCTAAAGCAAACCCTACTCACCGCTTGTCTCTTTGTCACAGCGTCGTTGCTCTTTGCGGCCGATGCCGATCTTCCCAGAAAAGCTCCGGAACTCGCATTCACGGTGCCGGGACAGGGCGATCAGCTGCTCAGCCAAACACGTGGCAAGGTTGTGGCGCTGGAATTCATCCTCACCACTTGTCCCCATTGCCAGGCAGCTTCGCGACTGATGTCGCAACTGCAAAGGGATTATGGTAGCCGGGGATTTCAGGCACTGGACATTGCCATCAACGGCGTTGACGATGGACGCACGCCCGCTCAAGCCAACGAGCTTGTGCAGACTTTTGCGAATAACTTCCAAACGGCTTTTCCAGTCGGTTGGATTCCTCGCGAACAGATGCTTGCGTTTACCGGATTCAGCATCACAAATCGCTTCGTAGTTCCTCAACTGGTGATAATTGATCGGAAAGGCATGATTCGCTACCAGACGCCTCCCCTTGGTGACCAGATCCAGATGCAGGAGGCCACGATCAAGCAGCGAGTCGAAGAGCTTTTGGCCGAAGGTCCATCGTCCGCCAAGCACGCCGTTAAGACGACGAAGCTGGCGGCTGCTAAGAAGACGCCGTAGCCGCGGTCGATAGCGAATCTGTTTTCGGGCTCTCGATATTCGACAGGCGCAAGACCCCGAGGAACCAGCTCGACATAACCGTTTCCACACCGAGAATGATGGCAGTCGCGGAGGGCAGCGTCACCCGGAGCGCGACGCCCGGGTTCAGGCTACCGAAGCCGGTCTGACGCCAAAAATGAACGCCCAAAATCGAACCGGCGATACCCAATAAAAGCAGGACCAAGCCCGCGATCGTACCTGTCTCGAGACTGGCGAAATCCAGGGCACGCTCCACCCAGGGACGGTGCTTTGGAAGGAAACCGGCAGAGACCCCGAAGGTCTTTGCGGCGACACCAAAAATGACCGTTTGATAGCCGATCATGACCGCTGCCAGCGCATACGTGAGGGTGTCGACATCGAGAGTAATGTTCCCGACTTGTAGCGCTCCAGGCTCCAGCAATGCCGTCAGAACCAAACCGAGGATCATCAAGCAGAGCCCAGGGTAGAGAAACAACCACTTGGGGCTGTAAAGCAGCAAGAACCGGAAGTGCCGCCAGCCGTCGCGCCATGTTCTCAGATGAGGAGCGCGGCTTCTGCCGTCGGGCGACAAGGTGGTGGGAACCTCTTCGATTCGCAGCCCTTTAAGAGCAGCTTTGACCACCATCTCGCTTGCAAATTCCATACCAGGGGTGCGCAGATCGAGCCGCTCGAAGGCCTTCTTGGAGAGCCCACGCATTCCACAATGAAAATCGCCGCAATTGGCCTGGAAAATAACCCGGCCCATGAAGCTCAAGACAGGATTTCCCAGATAACGGTGCAGGAAGGGCATCGCACCGGGTGCAATGCCACCCTGGAAGCGATTTCCCATCACCAGGTCGGCTCCGGCGCGGAGGGAATTCAGGAAGCGTGGGATGTGAGAGAAGTTATAGCTATCATCCCCATCCGCCATGATGAGAAAGCGGCCGTGCGCCGCTCGAAAGCCGGCGGCCAGAGCTGCGCCGTAACCGCGCACGGGCACAGGAACCAGAAAAGCGCCATTGTTTCTGGCAATGTCTTGTGAACCGTCGGTGCTGCCGTTATCGGCGACTACAACCTCGCCGTCGATGCCGGATTCCCGCATCGCTCGCTGCGCCTTCTGGACGCAAACAGCCAGTGTTTCCGCCTCATTAAGGCACGGAATTACGACCGAAAGTTCACAGGTGGAACGAGTCTCTCCGATAGTTTCTAAGTCAGGTTTAGTAAGTGTGATTGCCATTTAATCCAGGAAAAACAGAGACACTACGGGGGGTACCGACACGATGCGGTAGTATTAATCCTACCGATCACAGGCCCGAAAGTCAACGACGGCACATCGCTGCCAGGGGCCAGGTGTCGTGTGCGAACTGCGGGACAGTCGTCAGGAAGCGGCTCTTCCGCTACGAAGGTCTAGTACAAAAAGGTCTCCCTGGCCCAGACGAACCCAATTCTCCGGAGCTGTCATTCCGGACGAGAACCTCCCGACCAGGACCTTGGCCCCAGTCGATCGCAAGGCCGGAAGAAACGCGGGATTTTTAGCCGCTTCATTCCACTCCGCCAGGACATTCGCTTGCTCGACATAGACTTCTGTTCGTATGCTGGCGCGAGCGAGTCGAGCCCAGGTCAGATCAACCCTGCAAGCATCCTCTCCATAGCAGGCTACGGTATCGCCTGGCTGGATGCCGTAGGTCGAAATGAGGGCATGAGCGGCCGTCCAGATCTCGCGCTTGTAAGAGCCTGAACTGGCGCCCTCCGACTGCGTCTGTTCTCGTGCGGATCTGGTCCAACTCTGTACGTCGGTGAATACCAGGGCGGCAAGTAAGACCAATAGCGAATAAGACAGCGTCGCGCGAACTGCGGGAGTTGCCGGCAGATATGCAAACGCCAGAGCCCCGACAATCAGCATGACAAACGACGGCGCCACGTAGCGGCCTTCAAAGAGTACGATCAGGTAGAGAGCGAGCAACGCCGCGGCAACCACGGCGATGGGACCAAGAGCGTGTAGACCCCAGTCGTCCCTGACCCAGCGGCCTCCCAGCAAGATGACGAGAGCAAGCGGTAAGAAGATCTGCGCATTCGAGAGGCAGACGCGAACGAACATGGCAAAATTGGAGATCAGCACCGAGATCTGGCGCCGCAGAGCGAACTTAGGAGTTAGTCCAGCGTTCCAATAGGAAGGGTCAAACCATTGCGGTTCGGTACCCGGCATCCAGTTGCCATAGGAGTAGACCGGAGGCTCGGTTGTTAACTGCTTTGAGGTGTGCAGCAGGCGATCGAGGGCGCTGCCCTTGGTCTCCGGTTGGCCGTGCTGCTGCTCGAAGCGCGCAGCGCCATCGACATACCAGGCGTAATTCGCTCCACCTGATTCACCCGATGAGAAGTGCCCTTCTTTCCTGGAGAGCGCATACAAAAATGGCCCCGCAATGACTACGAAGGCAAGGACCGCAACGGCCACTCCTTTGAAGTAGCTTCTGGTGCGGATGGCTAACAAAGCGAGGACGAGAATGGTAAAGGCGAAGATCGGGAAGGCAACCGATTTCGTTAGATAGGCCAGAGAGAAAGCGACGCCGAGAATTGCAAAATGCCGCGGACGGGGGTCTCGCAGGATATTGAAAAGAGCTGCAAACCCGATAACGAGAAACAGAGTGAGTAAGAGGTCTGGACGAATCGTATTCACGTTGAGATTCCGGACAATCAGCCAGAATGTCACCAGGAACGAGGCGATCAGCAATGCGCCACGCGAGATGCGCCCGCGGCTTTCGTGCAGCAACGCCGATGGTGTTCGCGACTGACTCAGTCGCAGCGCGCTGTCGGCGAGGTAAGCAGATGCACCTAACACAAGGAAAGCAGTAAGCACGTTCAGCAGCCGGCCGGCTTGCATTTCATGCCAAACGTCCGCATGCATCAGCCCCCGGACGATGGCCAGCAGCAATGGGTAAAGAGGATTCCAGTAGCCATTCACAACCCAATTCCAGTGATGATCTTGGATTTGGTCCGCTAAGTCGAAGTAGGAAGTGACGTCGCTATTGATCGCATAAGGCTCAAAAATGCCATCGCCGATTAAACTTAAGGCAGCCAGGATGACTAACCCGACGCCTACGTAGGCGGGTGGTTCGGACACACTTATCGGCTCAGAATTTTTCATGCTGGAAAGTCTTCGCGGCTCTTCCTTCGATCGTGTTCATATGATAGGGGTTTCGGGAAGTAAGTGTCATTGAGCGTCAGAAGCATGTTACGTCAGATGACAGTTACAGTTCGGTGAGAAACGAACAATTCACCGGACGCGCCGGGGCGCGGTAGCAAAGTGCTCCCACGTAAGGAAGGGAAAGGTGAAGATCCTGCATGGTCCAGCGGCGTCCTTCCTGTTCATCGAAATTGACATGCAACATGCATTGCGGCCCACAGTTCTTGAGGTTGACGCGAAAGCTGTCGAGAGCTGTCGAGAGCCCGTTCCCAGTGGCCTTAATGAAGGCTTCTTTGCGCGTCCAGCACCTGTGAAATCTTAAAGAGCGCTCCGCCTCGGGGGGAGCCAGAACCTCGGTGGCCTCTTCCGGACAGAAAAAGCGCTGAACGATGAGCTCGATGTCGCTGAGATTCCGGATTCGTTCCACGTCGACTCCGATTTCGAGGTCAGACGCGAACGCCAGAACGATCAGGTCTCCTGAATGCGACACATTGAATTGGAGCTTGCAACCCGGTTCAAGATTCGGCTTGCCGTTCGTACCGTAATCGATCGCAAGGGAAGCGGGGTTCACTTGCAGATAATGGGAACAGAGTACCCGGAGCGATCCACGCGATAGGACATATTTCCGGCGAAGATGATCAAACCGAAATCGGTTTGCGCGATCGATCTCCTCTTTGGACAATAACGATTCCAGACGATGCAGCGGCAGATTAGGGTGTTCGGTTTCCAGGATCCAGACGTCGACCCGATCCTCAGGCATGGTCAGAGTGCCGGCTGGAATGTTGTTCGCGCGCATTATCGGACCACCGCTTTCCAGGGTAACTACGCTAGACTATGATTTTGGAGTTTCCTACGTGAAGAAAGCCCTCATCTCCTTGGCCTGCGTCGCATTGGCAGGCGCGCTGTCTCTGGCGGACTCTCTTGAGAACGTGCACAAGGCTCCGGAACTTTCGTTCTCTATTCCGGCAAAGGGGCAAGAGCTGCTCAGCCAATATCGCGGCAAGGTGGTGGCGCTCTCGTTCATTTTTACCACTTGCCCGCATTGCCAGGCGGAATCGAAGTACTTGACGAAGTTACAAGGCGAGCTGGGCAGCAAAGGGTTACAAGTGATTGCTGTTGCGGTGAACCCCAACGCCGATTTGTTAGTCGAGAACTTCGCCAGAGACTATCAAGTGAACTTCCCGGTAGGCTGGACTAGCAGCGACCAGATGCAGACGTTCATGGGTTTCGGGTCCCAGCGGTATGTCGTACCGCAACTGGTGTTAATCGATCGTAAGGGCAATATTCACTACCAGACTCCTGCAACAACTGACGACGGTAACTGGGAGAAGATTATGAACCAGGACGCCATTCGCCAGCATATCGAAGAGCTCCTCGGTTCGGGCAGTAGTTCTTCCGCAGCGCACGACAGCAAGTTGTCTGCGACCAAGAGATCGACTTAGCGTCCACACGCGCCCGTAGCTCAGCTGGATAGAGCGTTTGCCTCCGGAGCAAAAGGTCAGAGGTTCGAATCCTCTCGGGCGTACCAAATCTTCTTACTTAATAGTCAAAACGCAGCACAGTCATGCGGGAGCGGCAATCGCCTCCAGACCGTTTCGACGGGATCGCTAACCCAAAGCCTGCTCCGAAGACGACGTTATCGCGGGGCACTGTAGTCTCGCGCCCGACAAGAACCGGCGTAAACCTTGAACTCCGCTTCAACAATCATGCGGCCAAACTCCACGACCGTTAGCGTGAGCCCAAAAGCTTCGTGCATGATTATCCCCGGTCGGCTGCTGCCCGACTTTGAGACCTTATCAGCTATTTGCGTTCAAGAACTCTCACTCGAAGATTCAGAGTTCGCTTGGTGAGAGCCTCAAATTGTTTGCATCGTTGAGCATTTGCTGTGGTATCTCGGAGTGACGGAGTTTCACGCATAACCTGCCTATCGGAGTCGCTTCGGCGATCTCGGCAATATTTCTTCCGTTCAGGCCCTCATTGAATTCGATGAAGCCGTCGAATCGCGGCTTAATATAACCCGCATCACGGAGAAAATAAAACTCGCGACGATTTCCGTCGCTGTGAAAATACTTGTATTCCCTCAAGAGAGTAACACCACAAAGATGTCGAAAGATCGACGCAGACATTGCGTACTTGACTAACTCGTCGATCGTTCGTTGTTGCTGGTCTACCTGTACCTGCTGTTGATCCTGCTCGCGCTTCAGGGCGCGAACCTGGGCATCCGCTTTGGCCGGAGCGAACCCGAGGTCACGGATCACTTCCCGCATCAGATCGCAGGCGGGGCCGAGGGCTGCACGGTAGTTCGAGTCCGATCGAGGCCAATCAAAGGTAGCGGTGGAGATGCCGGCGAGGTCGGACGGGATTTTGAGTGGACCTGTTGTTGGCCGGACGATAAACGTTCGTTCCCGGCCAAGCCGGCCCATGAACAACCCTAATTCGAAAACGATGTTGTCACGCGGGCCAAGTGTTTCGTCGTTCCTTACCACCATCTTGTCATCCGGCGTCAAAACAAGAGCCGCGAAGTCGAAACGGGCAACCGCTGAAATCAACGACTCGATGAACGTCCGGCCGATGCTGAATACACCGTCCTCCCAAAGTACAGTTTCGGCGACATCGCCGAGCGCGGCGCGGACGGCCCGGGCGAAGTTAAGCCCCTCGGTTGACGATCCAATAAAAAGCGATGGTTTTTGCATGTTCGAGAAGTACTCCCAGTGGGTTCGATCCCCGGGTTTGGATAGACGCCGTGGCCTGATATAAACTGGTCGGCCTTCAAATTACATGGCGTGGTGGGCTTCACGCCGTTTGAGAACGGATAAGGCTGAGCGACGTCGAGCAGCGTCCGCACGATCCGCTGCGGCGTGGCGCCGGCGGTCTGAGCGCCGTTGCTCCCCGGTGCTCCGAAGATATCGTTTTCGTCCCCAAGCGAGGCAGCGTTAACGCCCGAAATCCGCGACGCGATCGGATATGCGATCCCCACGACCTTGTCATTCCGCGTGTGCGTGATCAGAATTGGGCCGCGAACCTTCGTTGCTTCGATCACGTCCCGGAACGCCCCCCGATCCGCATTGCCCTTCAAAGCAAACCCGTTATGAGAAAGCGCGCCCTGAAGCAGCATCGCCGTATCCGGCCGGAACTGTTCCTGCCGGGGTAGCGCATTGATTGTTGCCGCTACCAAACGACATCCAGAGCTGTGGCCGATCATATGGATTCGAATGTCCGGGCGTGTACCCCTTAAGTTCACGATCAGGGGCGCAACACCTTTTATCCCGACGTCGCCCGCGCGCGCCTTCATCAGGTAGCAGGTGGTGTAGTTAAGCAAGTGGAGAAATTTCCACTCGGACATGAATTGGTCATTCAGCGAGCCACCGGTTTCACTGATCGCCTGCTGCACGCGTTCCCGCACGCGCTGTTTTGCAATGGTCCGACCTTGCGCGAAGTTGACGTTCACCTCGATCATTACGTCTTGGGCAGTATCACCATCCGCCTCAAGCTGCCTCAGCATTGGGATGGCGATCACGCCCCGCACTAAGTTGTCAGGATTGGAAAATCGCCCACCATCGGAAGCTGGACGGATGCCCGAGATCACAGGGCCCGGCGGCTGTGAACTGGCCGCATCCAGCGTGCCAAGCGCCAGTATGACCTTACCCTCAAGACGCGCCGCAATATAGGGATGCGTGTCGTCCCCGACTGACAAAATATGCTGTTGGGTGCGGCCGGCGTTCTCCAGAGCCTGTTTCAACAAGGCGGTCACACGATCGTACGCCGCGCCGAGACTGGCATGTTCGGTATTTACGTCTATCGCGACTTGATAAAGCGCTCCTCCATCTGTTTGGATTCGGCGGAGAAGCTGCCGAGCAATGATCGTTTCAATGGAATCGGGCATAATCACCGCACGCTGCTTGGGTTTTCAGAAGTTACGATTCATTGGCCTGCCGCAAGCACCGGTTTCGGAAGCGAGGTAACAAGCTCGGCGTTAATGGCGGGCTCACCGGTCAGCTTCCACGAGGCCAACACCATCCACGGTTCGCTATAACCAATGGTCGAATTTTTCACTACCTGTTTGCCGGCCGCTTCCAGCGGCTTACTGTTGTCCAGAGCCTTTGCGTAAGCAGCCATTGCATCAGCCCACCAGACGGCGGTAATCACGTCGGTGACCGAAAGTCTCGCCTGCACCTCCGACATGCCCAGGCGCACCAGGATACGCTCTATATTTGGAGCAGCGCCGGCTGCATGCAGATCGCCCCAAGTCCGCGGATTTGCATTGAACAACAACGAGCGCTCCGCGCTGTTATGGTCGCCCGCGAGAATAGCCTTTTCAACGCTACAGTACGCGGCGGCGTAGACCTTCCAGTCGTATGCGCCGTTCGGTCCGACAAAAAGCTTCCGGCATTGAACGGGGTCAAGAGTCAGGGCCAGTGACAACAGGCAGACGCCAAAATGATCTTGATCGCGGCCCAGCAACGCCTGTGCAGCGGCGGCGCCGGGCGCGTGCAGGTAATTGAGCGTATTTACGAACTGCCGCATCTTCGAGCGACTGGCGGACCCTTCGCGGTCAATGTAAGCGAGGGTGACAGTTGTAGAAACATCCTTTGTATTGGCTGAGGCGGACAGCGTCAGGGTCATGTCTTTCAGGACTAGCTTACGCAGTTTCGCGGCGTCGAGATTATCATCGACGACTTCGATCGATTCGTCCGAAAGGACGATCTCGTGCGTATCGCTCGTGAAATCGATTTTGGATTCCGCTACGAATTTGTCGATGCTCGCCGCGTTGAAAATACCCAGGAAATGCAGTGCGAGTGTGTGGGTATGGGTAGCAGTGACGGTCAGCGCGGAATCGAGTAACTTGATCCCGGGTAGCTTAGCGCCCGCAGCGGTGAGTGCTGTGAAGTTCCCCGTAAGGGCCGACTGGAGCGCCGGCTTACTAATCTCGTCCAGAAGGCCGGTATCGATCTCGTAGACGAACAGGCGATTTTTCGCTGTGCTGGTGTCCAATGACACTCTAAGCGACGCCGCCAGGGCGGCCGAGAGCGAGGCGTCTATTGCCGATTTGATATCGGATTTGAACTGCGCGGCGTCTGCCATTTGACTGGCGATCGCGTCTGCTTCGGCGGCAGAGTTGGGATTTATTTTGTCGAGCAGGAAGGCCAAGGCATCTTGATTACCTATCTTGGCTGTAGCTCCGGCGGAAACGGTGAGGCTGGTTTCAAAATCGCCGGTGTTCGTCAGACTGACGGAAAGATGGAGCAGTCCGGTTGGAATTTTGGCGATCGTAAGGATATGGTCGGACTCATGGGTAACCGAACCCTCAATCGTCGCAGAAGCCGTCGCGCTGATGTCAAAGGAGGGCAGACTTTCGACGGAAGCCGCGGCGAGCGGATCATTCAGGAAGCTATAAGTGAAGCTGGCGGAAAAGGTCAGCGAACTGTTGGCGTCCAGCGTGCAGACCGCACCGTCAGGAAGACTTTCGAGGTCGGTGATGTCGTGCGGGATCGTAAGACCATGAACCGCGATTTTGACGGCATCCAGAAGCTTCTCACCGGGCGCCGCGGCGTGGTAGCCGGTCAAAGCGAAGCTGGCGCCTTTTGCAATCCCGAAAGTGAAATCGCTTGTGGTAGCGGATTCCTCAGCTGCGAGGGTTCCTGTCAGACCGAAGGAGACTAGACCCGGGCTAGACAGATCGCCGGTTAAGTTCAGTCCGGAAAAGAAATCCGACTCGTCACTCCCCTGCAACAGACCTATGGAAGCGGATGCGCCAAGCTGGATATCCAGTGTCGTTTTTTCCAGCGCAAAGCTTCCCTCGCCCGTCGCAGCAAGAGTGATTGGAAAGTCCAGCTCATGTTGATCTTTCACCAGCAGACCGGATATCGAATCGAAGGTGGGTGGGGTCTTGAATGTCAGGACGCTTTTCAGATACCGGTTGAGAGTTGAATTGTCATCCGCTGAGGTTGCGGTGAGGATGACGTCCGTGTTGTTGGTGAGATTTATGGTGGGCATTTTCTGGCTCCGGGCAGTATATCGCCGTCTCGCCGAAAAAGGGAATATACTTTTAGCTCTTTCAATATGGATTCGATTCTGGTGCGACGGCTAATTTCGTGAACTAAGTAGCGCTTTTGCTTTGCTCAATTGGGCGCCTAGAGCGGCCGCCTTCTCCGCTCCGACAATCTGTCGGAGCCCAGCTTCCAATACCTCGCCGCGCCGCGCCCGGATGCCAGCTATTGTGCGCTTGGCCGGTACGTCTGGCACAATACCAATTCTCTGCATCGGCGGTTTGTCCGGATGGAAAACCCCGATTCCGCTCATCTCCACCCGGAGACCGCCAGGGAGATCGAGAATAGCCCATCTGTCCAAGGTGTCAGCAGCAGCGGCAGTCTGGCTGCCGACAACGATCGCTCCTGGAGCCTTACGAAAGGCCATAGCGCTGTATTCCGAAGCCGGGATTGGATAAATCACCTCTAGTAAAGCGGACAAACGAGCTCTCCTTTTCGATCAGCAGGGGAGCGAGTGTCAACTCGAAGGATTGTGGGGAGAAGCCCCGCGTATCAATGATCCAGCCTTTCGTATTCGCAGCCTCCTCAACGTAGCGGGCCGCGTCGCTGCCGTTGGCGGTCGATAACCGAAGGTAAGCCACATCCGTGGAAAGCAAGCGGAATGCTGGCCCCGGCAACTCATCCGTAATCGCGCTTATTGACGCCAGAGGTGTTACCCGTTCAGTTTTCACGATCATGCTTTTCGAACCCCTCCGTAATTCGATCCGCAAGGGACCGCAACGGCCGCGGGTCATAAAGTTCGCGATTTCTAATTGAGCTGCTGCTTCACTAGGGTCGCCAACGTAAGGCCTCGAATTCTCGACCGATTTCGAAACAGGCACGCCATCCAGTTTGCCGATGACATCCCCGACTTCGAGTCCCGCTGCTTTGGCGCCATAGGTTAAGTTTTGAGTAACAACGAACTTCCCGTCCGCGAGAGCCAGCTCGATCGGGACTTCGCACGCGCCTGCCGTGGGCCGCAACGTCCACAAGGTCGGCAATTCCGCCAGATCATGCAGCCTGGCCGTTAGCTCCACCAGAGCAAGTCCGTAGTGGTTGGCATCAGGCGCCAGTGCGACTTTCGGAATAAACTCTCGCAGCTCGGCATGCCATTCTTTGCCCAGGAGGTCGCGATACGGAAACCAGTATTCGACGGCATTCCAGAAACGAAACAGGCCGAGAATTTGAAAACCGGCGTCGGCCCCGGTCCCGGGATTCGAATGATACTGCAAACTATAGGAAGGTTCATGCTCGAAAAAAGGCTTTCCTGTCCTCTCGCCCAGAGCAATGTAGAATTGCCGTTCACTCCGGTTGCGGTAGACATTTTGCAGCCGGTCTCTTAAAGCGTTCCCTAACATCGTGACGTTCGAAATCCACCGCAAATCAGGACGCATCTGCAGAGCGCTGTCGCTGAGTTGTGCACACACGACACACTGCGGAATGTCGCCTAAGGAATCAATCCAAGTCACCAGGGACGCTGCCGCGGTGGGGCGATCCGGCGCCGCAAGTACAGCCGGCAGGATACGAAACAGATCGTAGTCCCAATGATGTTCTCCGGCGGTCACACGCGGATGATTATATTTCAGGAAACCCCAGACCATACCCAGCAGAGTCAGGTTGTCTATCTGGGCGGGAGTTAACTGATTTAGCTTGATGCCGGAGCCAGAGTCAAACTCGTGATCCCTGTCAAGTATGGTTGAGTGTTGAGTTATCTTAGCTACTTCCGTAAGCGGCTTGCCGTCCAAAAGAAGGACTAAGTCGTCCGCCCAGGTACGGCCGGATCCGCCCATTACGAATCCGAAGGAAAGCATTTTCGCATTTGCGGCAAGCGGCAGCGTAATGCTGTATTCCGTCCAGCCAGTAATTCCATGCAGTGCCCGGGAGTGCATTTCATCTTCAGCAATCGTCTCGGAATGCGCGACTTCCCGGAGAAAGAAATCCGAGAAATCGCTGTTGACCGCTTCAGAGTCCGCGTCTTCTCGCAGCAAAAGGCCTGAAAAGTCGCTGACCTCCTCCGTCTTCAGGAAACCGCGCAGCTCCAGTTGCCGCCCGGTAAAGTTCACCGGAATCGAGTAACTCAGTTCGGAGTAGCCAAAAGGACTGTCGGGTGTTCGATCAATACGGGCAGACCAGCGTCCACCATGAACCACGCGGTTATCGGCGAAGATCGTTCCGGACGGTCCGCCGTTCCACCCTCGCGGAAAACCGGGCTCACGCTGGTCTTCGAAACTCAGCAATGGCGAAAGAGACTGCTCGCCAAGAGCCGACAAGCGACTGGCGCGGTCCCGCTCGGATAAGGCGCGAGCTTCTGCGCGATTGGCCCGCACTGCCTCCCAGGTGCTGAGGATCGCTCCGCCCAGTAATACCAGCAAGACAGCCGAAACACTCGTCACCAGTCCCTTGTGCCGCCGCGCAAATTTTTGCAGCTGGTAAGTCGCACTCGCCGGGTGGGCCACGATCGGCTGATCTGAAAGATAACGCCGGATATCCGCCGCCAGGTCCGATGCCGAAGCATAGCGGCGCTCTTTGTCCT
This sequence comes from uncultured Solirubrobacteraceae bacterium, assembly GCA_964658695.1. Lineage (GTDB taxonomy): Bacteria > Acidobacteriota > Terriglobia > Bryobacterales > Bryobacteraceae > Bog-105. The sequence goes on from CBAAAA010000018.1 coordinate 12,793, forward strand.
TCTCGAGCGCTTTGTCAACGATCGTCTCGATGTCGCCCCGGTAAGATCCCTTGATGGAACCGAGTGGCGCCGGATCGGTGTCACGGATCGCCTGCACGGCTTCCTGCAGAATCTGCCGCATGAGCTTTGCGGCGACGCCCATGAACTGCGCGCGATTTTTCCACGCCACCTGTTTCTGATCGACCAGCTTGAGATAGGTCTCGTTCACCAGCGCGGTGGTTTGCAGGATGTGATCCGGCTTTTCCGTGCGCATGCAGTGGTGGGCAGGCGGCGCAATTCGTTCTCGACGAGCGGGATTAATCTGTTCAGACACTCATCATCGCCAGCCCTCCAGCGAAGGAGCAATTCTGTGACTAGCCCGTGTCCGGCAGGGTCCATAACTTTTTTTTCGAAGGCGTTGTGTCTTTCGCCGGATTATATCGCTTTCTAGAGTGTAAGCAGTAGGACGTGGCGAGTTGATGCCACAGCAGTTCGCCAACCTCATCCAGCGAACATCCCGAAAGGAATAACCATGGCGAAAGCACGATTAAGAAACAGAAGTTCTTCCTGCATTTGGCGAAAGCCTTTTGGAGCGCGGCCGTCGTCGGAATCGGCCCTGCCGTTAAACACAGGTACGCAATCCCGGTGCTTCTGTGATTAATGAGCCTGGGCCTGGGGATGGCGGCGCAGAGTCAGTCCGGCGGCAACTTGCAGCCGCAACTCCCTCCAAATCTCGCATGAGGAGCCATTCAAAATCGTGCAGCGGGCGATCCGTCAGGGCGGCTGAATCTGCGGCGGCCGCACCAATCGCCGGTTGGCATAGCGGGGACCAGTCAGGCGCAAGCCGAAGCTGCGCAAAGCGTAAGCGAAACCGTCCTTCATGCGTTCAAGAGCGACTCCCCGCGAGGGTCCAATCCGCAGGCAAGTGTGATTCGCGATGAAGAGGGCAATCGCTACGGAACAACTGCGCAGGGCGGCTTAGGCAATGGTGTGGTGTTCAAAGTGGATCCAACCGGGAAGGAAACAGTGTTGTACGAGTTTACCGGCGGCACCGATGGGTCTCAGCCCTTTGCGAGTGTCGTCCGTGACTCGGCCGGCAACTTGTTTGGTACCACATTCTCCGGCGGCGCCGCAGGCTACGGCGTCGTGTTCAAGCTCGATCCTTCCGGTAAAGAAACCGTTTTGTATTCTTTCACCGGTGGAACTGACGGAAGTGGTCCGCAAGCTGGTGTGGTGCTAGACGCCGCCGGCAATCTCTACGGGACCACTTCCGCAGGCGGCGACTTAGTCGATTGCAACGTCAGCCTTAACCAGGGTTGCGGGGTGGTGTTCAAGCTGGACCCCTCGGGCAAAGAAACCGTCTTATATGCTTTCCCGAACGGCGGACCTTACGGGTTCACAAGGTCGAACCCCGCAGGAAACCTCATTGTGGACCAGGCGGGTAACCTTTACGGGACCGTTGCGCGAGGGGGCAACTCCGGATCCGGCATTGTCTTTAAAGTGGATAAATCCGGCAAGGAAAGCACGTTGTATAACTTCACGGGCGGGAGCGATGGGGCCAATCCCATTGGAGGCCTCGCCACCGACGAGGCGGGCTCGGTGTACAAACTTGCGGGAACCAGCTTCGAGAACGCGTACGTCTTCCCGAGTTCTCGGGGCGGTACCAGCCCCGATACAACCTTGGTTCGCGACTCGGCGGGGAATCTATACGGGTCTACATCGGATGGGGGCGCTTTTAACCAGGGCGTAGTTTACCGGCTCGATCAATGCGGCCGCGAAACGGTTTTGCACTTCACGGGCGGGGCGGATGGAGGCGGGTGACGATGGCCGCGTCACGACGCCCCAGAACTCCACCACATTTTGCGGGGCGACGCAAAGGATTTCGCCGCTCTGCCTGAGTGTCGTCAAGGCTTTCTTCGTCACCGCATGGAACGGGTCAGGAAGATAGGCGGAATGCACCAAAATGTTGGTATCGACCAAAATCAAGGTTTACAAACCGCGATCTTCGTACATGGAATCCCGGCTGAGCGCTTCATTCGACAAAATGGGAAGATTCTTGCGCACATTTCTGTTTCCCCAGGCTTCGTACTCGCGCAACCATTCCTCGGGGCTTAGTTGTATTGCAACACCGGCAGGCTTACGAGCGGCCACCAGGGTTTCTTCCATGATTTCGGCAAGCGGCAATCCCCGCGCCTGCGCTTCAGCGAGATAGGCTTGTTCGACGTTGGGCGGCAGGTTCAGCGTAACGGTCATACTTCCATCCTCTCTCAACTTGAATGACGGCTGAGAAGCATCACAGTCTTTCCCCGTCCTGGCTGCGAAGCGAGAAATCTGGAGTGGACACCAAAAAGTGATACGGGGAAAGGGGGACATTTTTCATCGGAAAGAAAATGTCTCCATGGATGTTGAACGGGGAGAGTTCCACTCAGTTAAGCCGCGTTTTAGCGGATCCTCGAATCCTGTTAGCAGGGCGTCGCTCGCATGCCTGTCCATGAGCATGCGTGTCCGCTTAAACATCTCCCGCGTCTGATCGGGACGATTCAGCAAAAGCTTTGAAATCCATTCCTCATGAACGTCGTTCGGTCCATTTCGCCCGGAACAATCCCGTCAGCGCCAGGTACATAAGGAAACTACGAAGCTCCGCCGGATAGAGGACGTTTGCGCCGTAAAAAGCTGTGAACGCCGCCACCAGGCTTACAGCACTAGTTCCTGGTCATAGGCGACGAGCTCGCCCAGCGTGGCCTTGCGCGCCGCATCGAAGCTGTGTTTGTACGCCATCAGCTCATCGAAGCGAACGCGGCGGTGTGTTCATCTTCTGTTGCAGCAGGTCGATCAGCGAAGGCCTGGAAACGTTAAGCATGTCAGCCGCTTTCTGTGTGGTCAACTCAGCATGAAGCGCACCGGAGCCGTGCGCCGCGATTATATTGGGCGATATCATGCGCGCGGTTTTTCCATTCCACCTGTTTCTGGTCGACCAGCTCGAGATAGGTCTCATTTGCAGCGCAGTGGTTTGCAGGATATGGTCAGGCTTTTCCGCGCGCATGCAGTGGTGGGCCATGCGACGCAATTCGTTCTCGATGAGCGGGATTAGTCTGTTCAGACACTGATCATGGCCAGCTCTCCAGCGAAGGAGCAATCTCTGTGACTAGCCCGTGACCGGCAGGGTCCAATACTTTTTTCGAAGGTGTTGTGTCTTTTGGCCTTTTCCTTGTGGAACGGTTCATTGGATAGGCGGTTACCGTGCGGACGATGCCACCGCGAGGGTAAGTAAAAGATCACCGCTAGATAGCGGCGGTGGGCGGTTGTGCCATAAGCGATGAAGCGCTTTTCCTCGACGCCCGCTCTCGGCTTGGCTTCTTCGGTGACGCGCAGCCTATTGAAAGCTCTTCAACCTCGGACGGCACGACGTGATGACGGGCGATGTGCCTGATGTTGTGTGCGTCCCATTCGAACCCGTTGATCTCAGATTCTTAGGTATATACGAGTTCAGTATATACAAGCAGCACAGATCGCAGCGAGAAACTTAGTAAATAAGGCGAAAAAGATGGTTTTTCAATGTGGACCCATCCGGCAAGGAAACCGTCCTGTACAGCTTCTCAGGGGACTCCGATGGAGGCAATCCCGAGGCCGGCGTAAGCCTAGACCCGGCCGGCAACCTTTAAGGAACGACGCCTTCCGGTGGAACCGAGGCGCGCCCTAAGCCGAATTAGAAACTGGTGTTGTAGTACAAGAACGGGTAGCTGAACGAGTGCACTGGGGTTGTCTTATCCAGGAACGTTCCGGGCAAAAGATAGCCGTAGCCGCCGCCAAGCTGCGACGTCCTGGTGAGTGAGTAAATCACCGTTCCATCGAATTCCTGGCCTACCCAGGTTCCGGCGGTTCCATTGGCACGGGTTATTGTGGCGGTTCCATTGGCGGCGTACAGCGAATCATGGGCGTTTGCCAGCCAGATATCCGCATACCGGATCGCAGTCGAGAACTTCTTGTGTAACTGGAAGTCCGGCCCGGTTCTCACTTCTTCCACATTTTTCCAACCCACTTGATCCGCGAAGTCGATTTTGTCGTGGCCCGAAGCGTAGAGCGTGTCAAAGGTAGAGTGAACCGAATCCTTGGCGGCCTTGTCACCGCTGGAGTAATTGAATTCGGCCATGTACTTCGGATGAAATTGCAATTCTTTAGGAAAGGCATAACCCAATTGGACATGGCTGGCCCAGGCGGCCACCGAATTTGAACCGAGTGATCCGCGCTGAATCGCATTTTCAGTATTGAAGCTGAAGCCCTGGGGCAGTTTACCCACCCAGCGGAAGCCCGCGGTTCCGAAATCCTCGGTCGCCAATGCGCCGCTCCCCATCTTCTGGCCTGGATCGCGTCTCCACAAGAAGTAGGGCTGCAGAGTGGTATCGGGAATCACATTCGCCATCTCGCCATACAGCCCTTCAATGTCGTTTCCGGGCGTATGCGGGCTAACTCCTCCATTATTGGTATTCGAGATGACGACCACCGAGGCGGCAAAGGCATCCAGGCGAAACTTACCAAACTTCATGGCCGCGCTATACCCGTCAAAACTTCGCGCCACGTTCGTCCAGTTTGAGTTGCCAATCAGCCGCTCGTCGCCAAACGCAAGCTCCTGCCGGCCCAGCCGGAAAAACGTGTGATATTGTTCCAGACCTCCAAGCTGCACGTAGGCCAACCGCAGATCCCATGTGTCGGCGTAAGGTGGCTTGGGGCCCTCTTCTCTCTCAAAGGCGCGAGAATCCTGAGATTGGAATTCGAACTTCAACCACTTAGTTGGCAAGATCTGCGAATCGAACCGCAGCCGGTTCAGCAGGTACCGGTCTGTCGCGTTGTTGGCGAATTTGATCCCGATATCTCCTTCTCCCCTGGCCCGTTCGTCGCCGGAGAGGCGCAACCAGGAGGGCAGTTTGTCATTTAGTTCGCTACTGGGGGTCAGCCGGGATTCGTCCACAGCAGGCGTGGTGCTTTGCGCATACAGCGCAGAAGCTCCTCCTGACAGCAAGACAAAAGACAGTGTGTACATTATCGGGAAGCGAAACCGCATAGTCACCTTATCGGTGATATGCGGCACATCTTCGGAGTGTATCGTGGCGAACAGGCGTGCGCTCTTCTGCTTACTGACACCTGGCAAAGGCTGCAGGCCCTCCTCCAAAATCGAGGTGTTCTTCAGGTAAAGTGAGCCGTTAATCAACAACGCCCACTCTGTTTGTGGCCGAGAATCTCGCCCAAAGCAACGGAGACGACGTGAAGGAAGACAAAGTTTTATGGATCCACAAATGACCCTGGGAAAGAAGCTGACGCTCTTATTCAGCGTTATGTTTGCACTGATGCTGGCGTTGTCTTTTTCCGGGCTGTTCTCAGCCGGCAACCTCGGAACCCTGCTGGACACAATGGTGAACAAGAACGCGAGAAAGTCGAGGCTTGCAGGTGTTATCGCGACCGACTCGTACAAGATGAGAGCAGGGCAGCGAGGGGTGGTCATGTTCTCCCTGTTGAAGAATCCAGCGAAAGCGGCCCAGGGGAACGTACTTTTTCTGTCTGGAGCCGCCGAAATGCGGAAGTCAATCGAGGAGATTCGGCCGCTTCTCGTACTAGCCTCGGGGCGTGAGGCACTGGACAGGATCCAGGCAGGGCTCGGAGCGTGGCTGCCACTCTATCAGGACCTTTTGAAGGGCTGCGCGGACCAGCAGTTTGGCCCCGACTTTATCCGCACCCTTGCCAAAAGCGTAGAAAGGAACGATCAAATAGAAGCGGGCGCGGATCGAATCTTGCAAAACCAAGACAAAATTGCCGCCGACGAATCGCAGAACGCTGCCGCGATGATATCGTTCAGCCGCTGGTTAGCTTTTCTTCTGATCGGCTTGGCTATTGCGGTCGGCGCAGTAGTGTTGCGGGTGGTGCGCAACGCGAGTACCACGCTGAGCCGCTTGGCCGCTGAACTCGATGAGGCTGGCCGTCAGCTGGCAAGCGCGGCTTCGCAGGTGTCCACCTCCAGTCAGACACTCGCGGAAGGCTCCTCCAAACAGGCGGCATCGCTCGAAGAGACCTCGGCGTCCAGCGAGGAAATCAATGCCATGGCACGAAAGAACACCGAAAACAGCCGCCTCGCGACCGCTTTGGTGGCTTCCTCTCAGCGAAGGTTTGCAGAGACGAAGCGGTCTCTCGACCAGTCTGTTGCCGCCATGGGTGAGATCAACGCGCAGAGTGGAAGAATCTCTAAGATCATCAAGGTCATCGAGGACATCGCCTTCCAGACAAACATTCTAGCGTTAAATGCGGCAGTGGAAGCTGCCCGGGCGGGAGAGGCGGGTTTGGGTTTCGCGGTGGTAGCCGATGAAGTTCGCAATCTGGCTCAACGTTCTTCTCAGGCTGCTAAAGATACAGCCTCTCTTATTGAGGATTCGATCTCGAAGTCCAACAACGGCAAGACAAAAGTGGATGATGTCGCTGTGGCAATCCTAGCCATCATCAAAGAATCCGATCAGGTGAAGACACTGGTCGAAGAGGTGAACACAGGCAGCCAGGAGCAGTCAAAAGGGATCGACCAGGTGGCCAGGGCGATCGCACAAATGGAACAGGTCACCCAGACCACGGCGGCGAATGCGGAAGAGAGCGCCGCGGCGGCCGAGGAACTGACAGCGCAATCGGAGTCGCTCAAGGACATCGTAGGGCGATTGACGGCTGTGGTCGGCAGGAGCACGACTGTTTAACTGCTGAGACAGACTTCGGGAGGAGCAGCGAGCCGTGCAAAAGAAGCGCATGCTCATGCTACACGCCCACGCGCGTGTCATAGAATACAAACGGACCCGCGATCTGATTTCGCCAGATGCAAGCAACCGTTCAACTCTCCCTCGATTTAATTGACCTCTCCGAAGCACTTAGAACAGCCGAACTGGCCATTTCCGCAGGTGTGGATTGGTTGGAAGCGGGAACGCCTCTGATCATTGCTGAAGGAATGCACGGCGTGCGTGCCTTGCGTGCGCGCTATCCTGCCGTTCCGATCGTCGCTGATCTGAAAACCATGGATGGAGGCTGGCTGGAAGCGGAGATGATGGCGAAGGCCGGGGCTACGCTGCTGGTCGTCATGGGACAGGCGCATGAGGAAACGGTTGAACTCGTCGTCAAAGCCGGTCATGACTTCGGCGCCAAGGTGATGGGCGACAACATGGCCATGCCCAATCCAGTGGATGGCGCCCGCAAGCTGGAAGACTTAGGCTGTGATTACATCATTCATCACATCGGCTATGACATGCGAACGCTGCGCCGGCAGCGCGGTCAGTATGCCCCGACGCCGCTCGATCGTCTGCGGGACATCGTGAATGCGGTCTCTGTACCCGTGCAGGCCGTCGGTGGTCTGACCCTGGAGCAGGCCACTGAAACCCCTTCCTATGGCGCTCCTTTAGTGGTGATCGGTGCGCCGCTCGCCATTGATGCGCATGCCTTTCGGACAGCGGATGGAGACCTGGAAGGAACGCTCCGGCTGATTTGCGAGAAGGTGCACGCATACGGCGACGTCGGCGTTCGAAGAGAGACCATTGCATGAGCAAAAAAATAGCTGGGCTGGTGAACTACGCCCGTGAGCCTCTTTCGGTAGAACTGCGTGACGTTGCTATGCCCGAGATCGGAGATCGCGATGTTCTGCTGCGGGTTGGGGCGGTCAGTGTCTGCGGCAGCGACCTGCACCAATGGCGTGGATCGCAGAGCTGGCCGGTGAATTACCCCTGCATTCTGGGGCATGAGTTTGCGGGCACCGTTGCCCAGGCCGGGGCACGCGTCGCTGCGTTCAAAGAAGGCGATCGCGTCGTGAGCGAAACCGCCGCCGTGATCGACGAAACCTCGCCTCTCAGCCGCAGTGGGCTGTATAATCTGGATCCCTCGCGCCGCGGCTTCGGCTATGGCGTCGATGGAGCGATGACGGAGTTCGTCAAAGTTCCGGAGCGCTGTCTGCATGCGATTCCATCCTCACTGCCATTCGAAAAGGCGGCGCTGACCGAACCCTGCTGCGTGGCTTACAACGCTGTATGCGTGAATGGACGCGTACGGCCCGGTGATAGCGTTCTGGTTCTCGGCCCGGGACCCATTGGATTGCTTTGCGCACAGATGGCGAAACTGAGCGGAGCCGGAAAGGTCATTGTGGCCGGTCTGCCGAGCGACCGCCTTCGTTTGGGGATCGCCCGGCAACTCGGCGCTGACGTGACTCTTGAAGAAGGCGTCCGCGAATACATTCCGACTCTTGGCGATGGGTTGGGTGTGGACGTTGCCATAGATGCCTCTGGTTCCTCAGTGACACTGCAGATGGCCTTACAGGCAGTACGCCCGGCCGGGCAGATCATCAAAGTCGGTTGGGGTCCACAGCCGATCCAGTTCAGCCTGGACCCGCTGGTGCAGAAGAACATCACGCTTTCCGGAAGCTTTTCTCATAACTGGCCCATATGGGAGCGTGTGATATCGATGATCGTCTCCGGGCAGATTAATCTCGATCCCGTCATCAGCAAGGTCTGCGAGCTGCCGCAGTGGCTTGAATGCTTCGAGAAAATGGAACAGGGTGAATACGTCAAGGCGGTGTTGACCACCTGATGGCGCTCAAGATTTCGGCTTTTCCGAAGTGTTATCTCGACAAGATCGCCAATGGACAGATGTCTGTGTTCGATTGGATTGAACAGGCCCGGCAGTTGGATGCGGACGGTCTCGAAATGTACGAAGGCTTCTTCACCAGCCTTGAGGCAGACCACCTTG